>JAZODH010000081.1:0-2582 GCA_045596925.1 Eubacteriales bacterium | reverse complement strand
GTGGTTTCGATACGATAGTTGCTCATAATCATAGTCTCCTTTCAATTGAGGGGGACGAAAAAACGGGTTTCGTCCCAAAGAAATTGTCTTTGAGACGAAAGCCGTAAAATACTTCCGCGGTACCACTCAAATTGCGTCTTGAAAAGACGCCACTCTGACCCGTAACGGAGGCTATCCGTTCTTCCCTACTTGATTTCGAAAAGACTGCTCGGAGGTGAGTAAGATGATCTCCGCCTGCGCCTCGCACCAACCGACGCCTCTCTGAACGCTTCAAAAATCTCTTTCCTCGTCATAGCATTTTATTTACAACATTAATATTATATATAAGAGTGCCGATTTTGTCAAGTGGTTTTTTTGTTTTTCATTATTTTTTTATATTAATTGCTGTTACAACTCAAAAAATGATCCACAGGCAATCAAATCGTTTTGATATTAAAATTATCTTTCGTCTTTTTAACAAAATCCTTCTCTTCAAGAGCGCAATCGACGTTTTTAAATATGTATTCACCTTCGGTCAATGCTCTCACAAGGCACCCGCCCTTAAACCCTTGAATCTTGACGTCATCAAGCACAATACGCTTACAGTGTGCCGCTCGGATCAGCTCCTCCGCCCCCGAGTCCTCACTCATTGCGACAGTTACGCTTCGAAGAGTCAATTCAAGGAGTGAATCGGATCTGCCATAGGCATTGAGAGCCATTTTCACGCCGTACGCATTGATATTTTCAAAGATAATGTTCTCCATAGGACGGTATCTCTGCCAGGTCTCGTTTCCCGAAAAATTGTAGTGCAAAAAACGGTCAACGTTCTCAAAAACACAATCCTTTATGACTATGTTTCCGGGCTTTTCGTCGATCGGCATCGAAAAATCGGCATAGTAGGTAAATGCAGAAAGCATATTTCTGCCCGGACGCGGCGACGGTGCGCAGGCTCTCTTTTCCTCAGGCGTCATTCTGCCACGGAAGAAATATTCACCCGGACCGTACATTTTGCAATTTCGCACAAGGACATTTGTGCCACCAAAGCGCATTGCGCTGCAGGAGGAATTCAGAATGCAGTCGGAGACGAGGACGTTGACGTTGCCAAAGCCCGCTACGCAATCGTCACCCGTATAAAACTCACAATTTTTAATAGTGATATTTTTCGAGGAAAAGGCATCGAAGCCGTCGTGACCGCCATAGACCTTGACCATTTCCATAGAAATGTTTTCGCAAAAAAGCATGTTATGCGCCCAGTTTGCGCTTTCTCTCACACAGTATCCCGAAAGCTTTATGCTTTTACAATTAAAGAAGGTTATGGCATGAGGACCTCTGTAATATTCCTCGCCGATCTCATCGAAGCAGTTATTTCCGTCGATAAACGAGCCTTCTTCACCGATTATTGCCACGTTTTCCGCATCGATGGCGCGGATAAGCGCATTATTCCAGCGGCTTCCCGGCAATCGGCGAAAACGGTAATTATCGTCCCACTCCTTGTATTCTGTCTCGCCCTTGATGCTGCCGAGGTGTACGTAGGGCGCGTCGGTTATCCTCTCGGGCGCAAGGGGTTCAAGTTTGTCCTCGGTATAGCAAGAATAGTAATCCTCCGGGCACTGACTTCCCTTCAACACCGCTCCCGAAAGCAGTCTCAGCGTGATATTCGAGCGCAGACGGATGCCTCCGGTCATAAATTCGCCCTCGGGCACGACGACCTCTCCTCCGCCCTTCGAAAACACGTAGTCGATAGCATTTTGAATAGCTCCAGTCTGCAATTTTTCGCAGGATACGGCTCCGAAATCGGTTATTTTTACAGTAATTTTCATAACGATTCTCTCCTTTACGTTGACATATCTTCGATTTGATGATATAATTATATCACACTAATATCAAGGTTTCTATCACCATATTTCACTAAAAATAACACTATATTGAACAGAGGTCAAAATGCCGAGAGAAATGCTGTACAGAGAATCCGTCGTACACCGAAGCGACGGACTTCCGCTTAAAATTTACGATTCCAGCCACGTCAAATACCATTGGCACGACGAATACGAATTCTTACTTGCCGAGCATAACGGCACGGTCTGCTCCGTCGGTGGCAGGCAGATCACTCTGAACGTAGGAGACTCTATGATGATAAAAGGCGGAGAGCTTCATTCCCTTTCTCTTGAAGCGGGAAAAAGCGTAACCGCAGTGGTCGTTCATCCCACTTTTTGGGCAGGAGATGACGTCTCTTTTTTGGAGAGAATGAGCTTTACTGCGCTATTTCGAGGGGAAAGCGAGATCGGTAGCAGGATCACACTGCTTTTACGCCGTATAAAGGAATGTTATCTTGAAAAGAATCTTGGATACGAATTTCTGTTGAAAACATATTTTTGCAACATTTTCGCTATCCTGATTGAGAATGGGGAGTACGAAGAATATGTAAAGCCTCCCGAAGCCCAAAGCTCACCGGAGGCGGCGCTTTTTGAATACGTTCACAACAATATATGTAACGATATCTCCCTTGACATGCTTTGCAAGGCAACACATTTCAGCAAATCCTACGTTGTAAGGCTCTTCAAAAAGCACACGGGACAGACTCCGACTGAGTATATAAACCGTTG
>JAZODH010000080.1:0-5491 GCA_045596925.1 Eubacteriales bacterium | reverse complement strand
GAGATTTTCGGGAGTGCTTGCTCCGCTTCCGGGATTTAGTGCATACGCATAAAGCGCAAGGTCGAGATATTTATTTGAATTTGCATTTAACCCTGCCTTTGAAAGCTCGTGGAAAAGAAGCTTTCCGTCGTGGCAAATTATCTCTTTGTTTTCGAAAATGTTTTTGAGTTCAGAAAGATTGCTATCATAGTAAAATACGCGATTTTCTGCATAAATGTAAACTTTACCGTCCAAAATCTGCGCACAAATGCGATTTTTGACTGTTTTCTCTAGCTCCGGTGCCGAAATAGCTTCGTAGTTTGCAGAGGGCACGTCGATACTGATTGCTTCGGGTGCTGTGGCTTCTTTTAATACTTCAGCATCCTTTCCGAGTCCCATTTTTGTAATCAGAGAGTTAAGCTCAAGCTCGCTGAATTTTTTATAGAGTCCCACTCTGTCAGCACCCTTGTATTCAAGGTCCGAGAGAGATTTTTCTATGGGTGCGTCTGTTATAATTTTTGCAAGACGGCGAGACAGAAATGCATTGTCCTTATCGCGTATAAGTTTTTCTCTGACGCCCTTGGATATGCGTTTGTCATCTATGTTTTCATAAATCCCCTCAAGACTTCCGAACTCCTTGATTAGATTTGCGGCGGTCTTTTTTCCTACGCCCGCAACTCCGGGAATATTATCCGAGGAGTCGCCCATAAGAGCCTTCATATCTACGAATTGCTCAGGCGCTATTTCGTATTCCTCTATAAATTCCTCACGGTGCATAACCCTTGTATCACTGTTCGTTGCCAGCAGCACCGTCACCTTATCGTCGATAAGCTGTAAGAGGTCGCGGTCGCCTGAGAGTATATAGCTCACGGTGTCTTCTTTTCCGTGCGCCCATTTTGCAACCGTACCCTGAATATCGTCTGCTTCGTAGCCGGGAAGCTCTAGGACGTGAATTCCCATGAGCTCAAGGCATTCCTTGGCATCAGGGAACTGCGAGAGCAGGTCCTCCGGCGTTGCATGCCTGCCTGCTTTGTACTCGGTATATTCGAGGTGGCGGAAGGTCGGTGCTTTGAGGTCGAATGCAACCGCTGCGTAGTCTGGCGAGAGCGCGTTCATTTGCCTTGAAATTATATTTATCATTCCCAGGACAGCGTGAGTGCTTTTTCCGCTTTTCGTGGTCAGGGGGCGCATACCGTAGTATGCGCGGTTAATTATACTGTTTCCGTCTACGACGAGAATTCTTTTCATACATATACCGCCCAAATCAGTCATTTTCAGGTGCAGGCGTGTCGTCTGCCTCTGTTTGCGCTATAGGAAGCTCCATGGTGTAATTTTCGAAGTCCTCGGTGACGGCTTCCTCTGCGTTATTATCCTCCTGCGCGTGAGTGTGAGAGCTCCTCTCCTGTATTTCTTTTTCACGAAGTGATGCGAGGGTTTCAATACATTTTGCGGCTTCGCAAGCTCCGTCTCGCGAAATACGGCGCAGAAGAAACATTCTGGCTGTAATGAAGATGAAGAGCGAAAGCGTCAGTGCGCTCTCGTATATACTGTCTGATATAAGCGAGCCGCCGAATGCGTAGTAGATAATCGTTGGAATAGAGGAATATGCCGTAAGCAGAGCCGCCGTCAGACCAAATACGGTATAAGGACGCCAAAAGGCTCTGCCAAGACTGATTCTGGATTCAAAAAGGAAGAATATTGAGGTGAAGAGATATGCCAGCATATCTACGATTTTAGCAGGCGAATTCGTCGGGTGCGTCTGTTTGTTGAAATATAAGTAGGCTGCATATACGGCAAGCAGCACTACGACTGCCATATTAAACGCTGCTTTATACGCGTTTTCATTTTTTTGAATAAATATCGTGAGGAAAAATGAAACAACCGAGCCGATACCCAAAACGGCAATCAATACGGAGAGCGCCGAGAGCACCGGATTTGACGCGATATAATAGTTCTTGAGCCCGACGAGCTTATCGATGGATAGGAACAAAAGCGCCACGGAAACCATTCCCGCAGGAATATAGGTAATGCTGTTGTCTGAGGAAGCGACAAAGCTATCGGATTTTTTAGTTAGCAAAAAATACGTGGTGAAAAGCAAAATTGTGAAAACGACGAGAAGGTTTGCAATAGTTATACTCATCGAGTTATCAAAATGCATTGTAGTGCCGTTCCATTCTGTAAAGCAAGCAACCGTGCGCAAAATAACTGCTCCTCCGCCCAGCAAAAGCAGAGGAAGAAGGTATAAATCAATAGGTCTTTTTTCCTTTTTCATTTCAAGTTTCCTTCATTTATTATATATACCCGCGTGTGAGGGGGTAGTTTTTTGTATCTTTTTCTATCTATTTTACACTACAAATGTGAACAAAAAGTAAACAAAAAGGAAAAAAGTGAAAAAAAGCATAAAAGCTCCTGCCCGTGCGGCAAGAAAAATGAGGAATAATATAACTTTTGTGATATTTGCACAAAAATAACAATAAAATTTCGTTAAAAATTTGAGAAATTTTTTTCAACTTTTTTCGCGTAAATACTTGCTTTTTTAAATCTTTTATAGTATAATAGTTCCGCTTGATGTGCGTTGAAGCGGGAGGTGGCTGCTCTTTGAAGCAGGGAATTTCCGTGGAGTATGTCCGATATTTAACCGGGCGAAGCAAGAGTGTCGGCCCTTTGGGCACACTGCATTACTTGATTCGGTTCGTCAGTCACTGCGGGGATCTGCCGAACTGATTTTGTTGGAGAGGGTTGAAACGCCCGAAGCAGTGTAAAACTCATCGCCTTCTTAAAACGGTGAAAGCAAAACCTAAAAGGAGGAAAACAAAATGGCACAGAACAAAATCAGAGTACGTCTTAAGAGCTACGACTCCACCATTATTGACGCCGCAGCGGCAAAGGTAGTGGACGTTGCAAAGAGAAACGGCAGCAAGGTTAGCGGTCCTATTCCGCTTCCTACCGACAGAGAGATCGTGACGATCCTCAGAGCTGTACACAAGTACAAGGACAGCCGCGAGCAGTTCGAAATGCGTACCCACAAGAGACTTATCGACATTATCGAACCCGGCCAGAAGACCGTTGAGGCTCTTATGAGCATCGAGCTTCCTGCTGGCGTAGAGATTGAGATTAAGGCTTAATTCGGTTTAACCGAAAAAACGGGAGCTTCAAATCCCGTGGAGCGAATGCTCCGAAATCACCACGGCCTCGTGGTCACGTTGGCGGATGCCGAAAGGTAAAATCAAAACCGTCAACCAATAACTAACGGAGGAAAAAATGAAAAAAGGCATTATCGGTAAGAAGCTGGGTATGACCCAGATCTTCGACGAAAAAGGCAACGTAATACCCGTAACCCTGATTGAAGCAGGTCCTTGCGTGGTAGCACAGAAGAAGACCGTCGCAAATGACGGCTACGATGCTGTTCAGCTTGCTTACGAAGACGTTAAGGCAAAGAACGTAAACAAGGCTCAGCTCGGACACTTTAAGAAGGCAGGCATCAGCCCCAAGCGTCATCTCAAGGAGTTCAGACTTGATGATTGCTCCGCACTTGAAGCTGGCTCGGTAGTAACCGTCGATACCTTCGCCGCAGGCGAGAAGGTCGACATCACTGGTATTACCAAGGGTCACGGATACACCGGTGCAATTAAGAGATGGAATCTTCATAAGCTCAGAATGACTCACGGCGTAGGTCCTGTACATCGCCAGTCCGGTTCTATGGGTGTTATCGACCCTGCTAGAATCTTCAAGAACAAAAAGATGGCTGGTCAGTGGGGTAACGAGCAGGTTACCATCCTTAACCTCGTAGCGGTTAAGATTGATGCAGAAAAGAATCTTATCGCAGTGAAGGGTGCGGTTCCCGGTGCAAAGGGCGGCATCGTCTTCATTCGTGATTCGGTTAAAGCATAACGGAAGGAGGAAATCAGAATGCCTAATATGAATGTTGTTAATATGGCGGGCAAGAAGGTTGGCGAAATCGCGCTCTCCGATAAGGTTTTCGGCGCTAAGGTCAACGAAGCAGTCCTCCACACCGCAGTAAGAGCGTATCTTATGAATCAGAGACAGGGCACACAGTCCACTCTCACCCGTTCGGAAGTATCCGGCGGCGGCAGAAAGCCCTGGAAGCAGAAGGGTACCGGTCACGCAAGACAGGGTTCGACCCGTTCTCCTCAGTGGACACACGGCGGTATCGCACTTGGTCCTAAGCCCAGAAGCTACCGCATTGAGCTTAACAAGCAGACTAAGAGAGCAGCTATGTTCTCCGCACTTTCCTCTAAGGTTGCAGCAGAAGAGATGATCGTTGTTGACGCTATCACCGCAACCGAGTACAAGACCAAGAATATGGTTGCTATGCTCGGCGCGCTCGGCGCAGCAAAGAAGACTCTCGTAGTTCTTCCTGAGAACAACGAGTTCGTAATCAAGAGCTTCGCAAACATTGAGGGAGTTAAGACCACTCAGTGGAATACCATCAACGTTTACGACATTCTTAACTGCGATACTCTTATCGTAGCTCAGGATGCAGTAGCAAAGATTGAGGAGGTATATGCAAGATGAAATCATATGCAGATATCATTGTAAGACCTCTTATCACCGAAAAGAGCATGGACGGCGTTGCTGAGAAGCGTTATAGCTTCGAGGTAGCAGCTGATGCTACTAAGGCAGAGATCGCTAAGGCGGTTGAGGCTATGTTCAAGAAGACCAAGGTTGTAAAGGTCAATACTATTAATATGAAGAAAAAGCCCAAGAGATACGGCGTACACTTCGGTTATACCGGAGAGTGGAAGAAGGCAGTTGTCACTCTTTCCGAGGACTCTGCTCCCATCGCCTTCTTCGAGAGCATGAACTAAGACAGGAGGAAAACTTAAATGGCAGTTAAAATGTATAAGCCGACGACCCCGTCGCGCAGAAATATGAGCAGCCCTTCTTTTGATGAAGTTACTAAGTTCTCTCCTGAAAAGAGCCTCATCGTTAAGAAGAAGAAGCATGCAGGCCGTAATAGCTACGGCAAGATCACCGTTCGTCATCACGGCGGTGGAAACAAGCAGAAGTACAGACTTATCGACTTCAAGAGAAACGTTGATGAGTCCGCAAAGGTAATCGGTATTGAGTACGACCCCAACAGAACCTCCTACATCGCTCTCCTTGAGAACGAGGCAGGTAAGAAGAGCTACATCATCGCTCCTGTTGGTCTTACCGACGGCGACGTAGTCACCGCAGGCGCTGATGCAGATATCAAGCCCGGTAACGTACTCCCCATCTCTCAGATTCCTGTAGGTACTATCATTCACAACATCGAACTCTACCCCGGTAAGGGCGCACAGCTTGTTCGTTCCGCTGGTGCATTCGCACAGCTTATGGCTAAGGAGAACGGCTCTGCACAGGTAAGACTTCCCTCCGGTGAGGTTCGTATCGTTCGCCTTGATTGTAAGGCAACAATCGGTCAGGTTGGTAACCTCGAGCACGAGACCATCAAGCTCGGTAAGGCTGGTAAGACTCGTCACAAGGGCATTCGTCCTACCGTACGTGGTTC
>JAZODH010000079.1:0-4556 GCA_045596925.1 Eubacteriales bacterium | reverse complement strand
GATTACGTGATTAGTCCCCAGGGCAAGGGCGGTGTGGAAAAACAGATCAATTCTCTTGAAAACTGGATGTACGCCAATCGTGACAAGTTTGCAATGAAGAATCGCAAGGACGAAATAAGAGACGGAAAGAAGCCGAGAAGCGAAAATATTACTTGGCACGGCCTGCGCCACGCAAGAGCACAGATACAGTATGCCAAGTATAAAGACGAAGGGCGCAAAGATCCGAAAAGAATGACCAGCGAAACCTTGGGACATCACAGACCCGATATCACCAACGTGTATTTGGCAGAATTGCCGCAGAGAAAGAAAAACAAATAATAGGAGGCAACCTATGGACAAGAAGTCTGAAAAGGCTTTGTGTCCGAATGAGCCGAGAGAAATTAAAATCGGCAAAACAACGTATATCGTTACCGCTAATTATGCCGATCAAATGACCTTGTTCGAAAAGCTGCTACGGCTTATGAACGAGGATATGAAGAAGGACATATAAGCCAACGGAAGGGCGTTTCGCCCTTCCCATACATAGCTTTTTAGTTACGAAGGAGAGATTTAAAATGAAACACAGAAAGAAAAATTATGACACTATTTCAGCACAACGGCTTGTAAAACCGCCGTAAAAAATGTATAATGATTTTACAAGCTGTTTGTTGCTGAAAGAAAGGAGAAAGAATGACACAGCAACAAAACAGAACAGCGATATACTGCCGCCTCTCCCGAGACGATGGAGATGGTGAGAGCATGAGCATAGGAAATCAACGGGAAATGTTGACGAAGTATGCACGGGATAACGACTTTTTTGTTTACAAGGTCTACGTAGATGACGGATTCTCGGGGACGAATTTTGAGCGTCCTCAGTTCAAGCAAATGATCTTGGATATAGAGGACGGGAAGATTGATATTGTACTTGCCAAGGATCAGTCCCGTATCGGTCGTGAGCATCTGCAAACGGGATACTATATCGAGATGTTTTTCTCGGAGCATAATATCCGCTTCATTGCAGTCAATGACGGTGTGGATACCGCCAAGGGTGATAATGATTTTATGGGTATGCGTAATATTATGAACGAGTTTTACGCCAAGGACATATCCAAGAAAATCCGCTCGGCACGAAAGATACTTGCACAGAAAGGCTATTACACATCTCCATATGCCCCCTACGGCTACAAGAAAGATCCCATTGACAAGCATCGGCTGATTCCTGACGAAAATACCGCGCCGGTGGTACAGAAAATGTTCCAAATGGCACTTGGCGGTATGAATCCCTATCAGATCGCAAACGAGCTTGAGAAAGAAGAACTACTGACTCCGAGAATGTATATCAACCATACCCGGGGTGGATTTGAGCGATTCGTTGACAAGGAGCACCCGTATGCCTGGTACCCCATCACGGTGGCAAACATTCTCCGTAACCGTGTATATGTGGGAGATTTCACCGGACAGAAAGGCAGTACCCGTTCCTTTAAGAGTAAAAAGCGTATCCGCGTTCCCGAAGATGAGTGGATCGTAATCGAAAATACCCACGAAGCACTGGTTGACCGTGAGACCTTTGAGATCGTTCAGAAGATGGTGAAAATCAAAAAACGCCCAACCACAAACGGCGAGCGTCAGATTTTCCACGGGCTTGTGAAATGTGCAGACTGCGGTTGTGGACTATCCTTTGCAATGGCAAATAACAATGGTAACTATACTTGCTGTAACTATCGCAACAAGGGCAGACGACACTGCACGGCACACTTCATTTCGTATAATGCCTTGTATCGTATTGTCGAAGCCGATATTCGTAAGCAGATTGCACCCCTTGCAGATAGAGCAATCAACTTTGCCGAGCATATCGCCAAGGACAGAGAAAAGGCGTTTGAACTTGAGTCTGGGAAGCTTATTAAGGAACAGCGACAACTGAAGCAACGGCTTGGAGAATTGCAAACCATCTGCCGTAAGCTCTACGAGGATAACGCCCTCGGCAAGCTCACAGACGAGGAATACGCCATGTATTCTGCTGACTACAAGAGAGAGCATACAGAGACAGAAAAACGGGTTGCAGAGATCGGAGCGTTTCTGACGAAGCGAAAGACCGAAGCGGACAACATTGCGAAGTTCATAGAGGTCGCAAAGAAGTACCTCGATTTCACCGAACTGACAAAGCCTATGCTTAACGAACTGATTGACAAAATCGTGGTGCACGAAGGTGATAAATCCACGGGCAAAAGAACACAGAAAATCGACATTTACTATCGCTTCATCGGTCTCATCGGCTAATGGAGCGAGAAAGATGCTTTATATATAGTCAACACATATTCATTTTTTGTTGCTCGTATCAAAAATCGGGTCGCCGAGGACGTCGACCCCTACAAAACAAACTTCTTCGGTGTCGCATTTCGTATCGACATTCAAAAGATTTTGCAACAAAGAATATGGAGAAAATATTTGGCAACGGGGATTTTACGATCATGTCATTCGGAACCAAGAAGACTATAACGAAATAAAAAAATACATCATTGAAAACCCACGTCGATGGCTATATAATAAAGCTGATAAAGGAGAATAACCGTATGAAATGCCCTTACTGCAACAGAGACATGAGCACAGGATATCTATATAGCGAAAGCCAGCCAAATCAATGGATTCCCGACGGCAAAAAGCCATCTATATGGAGACGGACGGTTGCTGACAATGGAGTTGAATTGATCAATAAATCCGGCATAACGGGATATAAGGCCGCCGCACACTATTGCAACAATTGCAAAATCGTAATTGCTCCGACCAAGTGATCATAAAATCACCCCGACAGTTTGAAACTGTCGGGGATTTTTTATAAAAAGTACGCCACTGCGGTGAGAATGATCAAAAACGCAAAGTTAAACGCCGAGAATACGGCAATGTAATGACCCGCGCGACCGGGGTTGTGCTTGATATATTCACGGAAAGTAATAAGGCTTGCCAGGGAAGAAATAAGCGTTCCCGTACCGCCGATATTCACGCTCAGGAGCAGTTCGCGGTAATTATCGGTAAACTGCGAGAGCAGAATGGCCGAGGGTACGTTCGAAATAAACTGGCAGGAAAGTGTGCTGAAAAGCAGGGTACTTTTTTCAAGGAGAGAGGACAAAAGGTCCCTCACCGCGCCGATGCGTGCCATGTTTCCCGCGAAAACAAAGAAGAAAACGAAGGTCAAAAGTAGGGGATAATCCACCATCTCAAGCGCCTTCTTATCAAAAAACAGAAGTGCCAGCGGGATTACGATAAGTCCAAGCCAATAGGGAATCACGCGGAAAACAATGATGATGGAAAGCGCAAACAGTGCCAGATATACAGCGGTTCTGCGAGGCTCCAGCCTTATGGTTTCGTCCGAGATCTCAAGAGGCTCGGGACGAACGAAGATCACGCAGCAAAGGGTGATAAGAGCCACCGCCACCGCAAAAGGCACAGCCATGATCGACATAAACTCGCCCGTGGGGATATTGAACTTCGTATAGAGATAAAGATTTTGGGGATTTCCGAAGGGGGTCAGCATACCGCCGAGATTTGCGGCGATATTCTGCATAACGAAGGTAAACGCCATGTATTTTTCCTTGCCCGTGGTGGTCAAGACGATGTAGCCAAGGGGCAAAAATGTCAGGAGAGCCATATCGTTTGCTATCAGCATCGAGCCGATGAAGGTAATGTAGGTCAGTGCCAGCACGCTGAGCCTTGCGGTCTTACAGAGCTGAACGATCTTCCTTGCCAGCATATAGAAAAAGCGGATATTTTTCAGGGCACAAACGATCGCCAAGGTGCAGAAAAGGCAGGTAAGGGTCTTGAAGTCAAAATAATGCGAATACTCGATGTCGGGAGGAACGAGGAACATGGTCAGCACCGCCGCCGCGAATGCAATAACGGTCACCGCGTTCTTTTTCTCGAACTCAACTATTTTCTTGTAAGCCGCATGGCGGTTCATGCTTTTTCCTCCTTTGAAAGTTTGATTTTTTATCCTGTGATATTATACAACCGCGCGCTCCTTTTTTCAAGACAAAAACGCGTTCAAAATCCGCCAAACTTTTGCTCTGTCCGAAGGCTTCGGAGTAGCAAAATATACAAAATCCGACACGCACCGTAGCGCCACGACCCTCCAAAGCATAAAATGGAATAGAACTGTGCATTTTATCTGGGGGTTTTCAAATGATAGTCGTTATTTTGGCGGCATTCGGAGTGGGTGGAGCCACCATGGCGGGAGCCTTAGCAGGCTTCCTGTTCAAAAAGATCCCGAACCGCTTCAACAACATAATTTTAGGCTTTGCCGCGGGGGTCATGCTCTCGGCGTCAGCCTTTGGATTGATACAGCCTGCCCTTGAGGGCGGCGGGCTTTTGCGTGCCGCCGTGGTGACGGCAGGAATTTTGGCAGGCGCATTCTTTCTCAACGCCGTGAACAGATTTGTGCCCTGTCTTGAGCGGTTTGCTCTGGGACAATCGGGGATCGAGCAGTCGCAAAAGCTTGATTCTGTGATGCTTTTCGTCCTCGCCATCGCCGTCCACAACCTGCCCGAGGGGATCGCGGCAGGGGTCAGCTTCGGAACGGGTAACAC
>JAZODH010000078.1:0-20406 GCA_045596925.1 Eubacteriales bacterium | reverse complement strand
TAAGACCATTCTTGGACTTGATGCCAAGGTACTGCTAGAGTCTCCCAACACTCTTCAGAGATTCGAAGGTAAGGCTAAGCGAGTAAAAGATTTAAGAAATATATAAGGAGCTGATATCGTGTCAAAGAAAACGATCATGCTTGGAAATGAAGCCATTGCAAGAGGCGCATACGAAGCGGGAGTCAAGCTGTCAAGCGCATACCCCGGAACACCGAGCACAGAAATAAGCGAATATCTTGCAAAATATGAAGAAGTCTACACCGAATGGGCTCCTAACGAAAAGGTTGCCACCGAGGTTGCTATCGGCGCTTCCATCTCGGGCGTAAGAAGCCTTGCGTGCATGAAGCACGTAGGTCTCAACGTGGCAAGCGACCCTCTTTACACCTTCTCCTATACGGGTGTAAACGGCGGTTCCGTTATCGTTGTTGCCGACGACCCCGGTCTTGCAAGCTCTCAGAACGAGCAGGACACGAGAATGATCGCCCGTTCAGCACACGTCCCCGTGCTTGAGCCCTCCGACAGCCAGGAGGCTAAAGAATTCGTAAAGATCGGATACGAGCTCAGCGAGGAATACGATACTCCCGTAATTCTCCGCACTACCACCAAGCTCGCACACTCCCAGAGCGCAGTTGAGCTTTGCGACAGAGTTGAGGTCGAGGACAAGGAATATGCCCGCGATCTGAGAAAATACGTTATGATGCCCGCGTCCGCTATCGGCAGACATCTTGCTGTCGAGGCAAGAGAACTTCGCATGGCAGAGGACGCCGCAACTCTCTCAGTAAACAAAATGGAGATAAAGGATACCAAGATAGGCTTTATCACCTGCGGAATCGCGTACCAGTACGTAAAAGAGGTCTGCCCCGATGCCAGCGTTCTGAAGTTCGGTCTTGTTAATCCCATTTCAAAGAAGCTCGTTGAGGAATTCATGTCTCAGGTCGAAACGGTATACGTTTTCGAGGAGCTTGAGCCTGTGATTGAAGAACAGGTCAGAGCCTGGGGCTTTGACGTAAAAGGCAAGGAGCTGTTTACAAGACAGGGAGAATACAGCGCAAATATGCTCAGACGTGTTCTCTTTGGCTCGTACGAGGCAGTATTTGACAAGCAAGAAGCTCCTGCCCGTCCTCCCATTCTCTGCCCCGGCTGTCCTCACAGAAGCGTATTCTCTGTGCTCAGCAAGCTCAAGATCCACGCTTCGGGAGACATCGGTTGTTACACGCTCGGTGCCGTTGCACCCCTCAGCGTAATCGACACCACCATTTGCATGGGCGCAAGCATTTCCGCGCTTCACGGCATGGAAAAGGGTCGCGGCAAGGAATTTATCAAAAATTGGGTAGCCGTTATCGGTGACTCAACGTTCTTACATACCGGCATCAATTCTCTTATAAATATGGTATATAACAAGGCCACGGGAACGGTTATGATCCTTGACAACCGCACCACGGGTATGACAGGTCATCAGGAGCACGCCGCAACGGGTAAGACCCTCAAGGGTGAGGACACGTATGCCATAGACCTGGCAGAGCTTTGCCGTGCGGTCGGCGTCAAAAACGTGATCGAAGTGAACGCATTTGACGTTGCAAAGCTCGAAGAGGTTATCAAGACAAGCGTAAACGGAGACACGCTTACGGTAATCATCGCAAAGGCGCCCTGCGTTCTGCTCAAGGGACAGAAATTCCCCAATTTGTGCACGGTCGACCCCGAGGCGTGCAAAAAGTGCGGCGCTTGTATGAAGATCGGTTGCCCTGCTATGACTCGCGGCGCTGACGGCAAGGTTAAAATTGACGCTACCATGTGCAACGGTTGCGGACTTTGCACAAATTACTGTAAATTCAACGCAATTAAAACGGTGGAGAGATAATTATGACGAAAAATATTATGATTGTAGGTGTTGGCGGTCAAGGAACTCTCCTTACCAGCAGAATTATCGGCAAGGCCGCCCTTGCGGAAGGTCTTGACGTTAAAATTTCCGAGGTCCACGGCATGGCACAGCGCGGAGGAAGCGTTGTTACGTTCGTTCGTTTCGGCGACAAGGTAAACGAGCCCGTGGTTGAAGAAGGTCAGGCTGACGTTATAATCGCATTCGAGAAGCTTGAGGCAATCAGATACGCGCATTTTCTCAAAAAAGACGGTGTGCTTGTAGTCAACGACTGCAGAATAGATCCTATGACCGTTGTTATAGGTGCGGCTCAGTATCCCGAAAATATTATTGATGAGCTGAAAAAGGACCACAAGATCTTTGCCATCGACGGTCAGGAGATCGCCCTTCAGCTGGGCAACAGCAAGGTCTTGAACTCCGTTGTTCTCGGATATGCGGCAAGCTTTATCGGCTTCGAAAGATCCGCTTGGCTCGAAACCGTCGCGGCGACCGTACCTCCAAAGACAGTTGAAATCAACGAAAAAGCGTTCATATGCGGATATGAGGCTCAGCATTAAGGAGAAATACCATGATTTGGAATGAAACAAAAGAATGCATGAGCAGAGACCAGATGACTGTCCTGCAGAGTGCAAGACTTGTAAAGCTTGTGGACTATATGTACCACAACGTGGAATTTTATCGCAAGAAAATGCAGGCGGTAGATCTGATGCCCGGGGATATCAAGAGCATAGAGGATATCACGAAGCTACCCTTTACGACAAAGGACGACCTGAGAGATAACTACCCCTTCGGTCTGTTCGCCGTTCCCACCTCGCAGATAGTAAGAATACACGCCTCCAGCGGTACTACGGGAAAGGCTACTGTCGTCGGTTACACGAGACATGACCTTGACGTTTGGGCGGAGTGCGTGGCAAGATGCATGACAATGGCAGGCGTCACCAAGGATGATATTATTCAGATCGCTTACGGCTACGGTCTTTTCACGGGCGGTCTCGGTGCGCACGACGGTGCACAAAAGATCGGCGCAACGGTCGTTCCCATGAGTACCGGAAACTCCAAGAAGCTGACTACCATGATGGTAGACTTCGGCGCCACCGCCATTGCCTGTACTCCCTCTTATCTGCTTCACATCTCCGAGGTGCTTGCCCAGGAAGGACTTCTCGATAAGATCAAGCTGAAGTCAGCCATCTGCGGTGCCGAGCCCTGGACCGAAAAGATGCACAAGGAGATAGAAACCAAGCTCAATATCAAAGCGTTTGATATTTACGGCCTCAGTGAAATAATGGGCCCCGGCGTTGCCTGCGACTGCGAGTTCCACCGCGGACTTCACGTTTGCGAGGATCACTTCTACCCCGAAATACTCGATTCCGCGACCCTTTCCCCTGTTGCCGACGGTGTAACGGGCGAGCTTGCATTCACGACGCTCACAAAGGAAGGAATCCCGCTTATCCGCTACAGAACAAAGGACCTTACCAGCATCGATCATTCCCCCTGCGATTGCGGAAGAACGAGCGCACGAATTTCCAGATTCAAGGGCCGTGTTGACGATATGCTGATTATAAGAGGTGTAAACGTCTTCCCCAGTCAGATCGAAGCCGCTCTCGTTGAGATCGATGAGGTTACGCCTCATTACATGATGATAGTTGACAGAGTAAATAACCTTGACACGCTTGAGATCCAGGTAGAGCTGGATCAGAAGTATTACACTGACGAGATAAGAGTTATTGAAGCGCTCACAAAGAAGATTTCTCACGTAATACAGCAGGCGCTCGGCATCAACGCCAAGGTAAAGATCGTTGAGCCTCAGTCACTCACCCGCAGCCAGGGCAAGGCTGTTCACGTGATCGACAACCGCAAGTTATATTGATATTTCAAGGAGGAAATGCTAATGTTTGCAAAACAGTTAACCGTATTTATCGAAAACAGATCGGGTAGACTTTCCGAAGTTCTCGGCGTACTCAAAGAAAACAACGTAAATATTCTTTCTCTCAGCCTTGCAGACACTACTGAGTTCGGTTTGCTTCGTCTTATCGTTGACAACGCGCCTCTCGGAAAGGAAAAGCTGACGGAAAAGGGATTTTCTTCCCTCCTCTCAAACGTTTCCATAATTCGTATCCCCCACAAGGCAGGAAGCCTTCAGGAGCTTCTCCGTGTCATAGATGATAACGGTATAAATATCGAGTATATGTACGGTCTCTCTATCGAATCCGACGAGGCGTACGTTGTTCTCAAGGCGTCCGACGTTGAGAAGGTAGACAGCATTCTTTCCGCCGGCGGAATACAGACTTTATCCTGCGAGGATCTCTCCAAAATATAAGGTGATAATATGGGATACAATCAGAAAATGTTCGAGCTTGGAAGCCGTCGCTCGATTATAAGAGAAATTTTTGAATACAGCAAGACCCGTGCCGCACATATCGGTGCCGAAAACGTCTACGATTTCAGTCTGGGAAATCCCAGCGTGCCCGCTCCTGCGGAGGTGAACGAGACCATATCAAGGCTCCTCGACACCGAAAATTCGGTGCTTCTGCACGGATATACCTCGGCTCAAGGCGATGCAGGCGTGCGTCAGGTGATTTCCGACAGAATAAACGAGAAATTCGGCGTGGGAATCTCTCCGAACCTCATATACATGACCTGCGGCGCGGCCGCTTCCCTTTCGATCTGCCTCAAGGCTGTCATCGAGGAAGGAATGGACGAGGAGTGTATCGTTTTTGCACCCTTCTTTACGGAATATAAGGTCTTCATTGAGAATGCGGGCGGAAAGATCGTTGTAAGTCAGCCGCAGGAAAAGACGTTCCAGGTGGATATAGAGGATTTTGAGAGCAAGATCACCGCCAAAACAAAGGCTGTTATCGTCAACTCTCCCAACAACCCCAGCGGCGTGGTTTATTCCGAGGACACAATAAAGGCTCTGTGCGAGGTTCTCAGAAGAAAATCCGAGGAATACGGCAAGGTAATATACCTTATCGCCGACGAGCCTTACAGAGAGCTTGTCTATTCGGGAGTTGATGTTCCCTATCTTATGAACTACTACGACAACACCCTCGTTTGCTACTCTTTCTCAAAGTCACTGTCCCTCCCCGGCGAGAGAATCGGTTATATAGCAGTTTCTCCTGCCATGAACGATGCAAATAATATATACCTGGCGGTATGCGGTGCAGGAAGATCCCTTGGATATGTTTGCGCGCCAAGTCTGTTCCAGCAGGTTATAAAGCACTGCATCGATGCGAAGGTAAACGTTGAAGCGTACAAGGAAAACAGAGATCTGCTTTATGACAATCTGACCTCCTACGGTTATGAGTGTGTAAAGCCCGACGGTGCCTTCTACCTCTTTGTAAAGGCACTTGAGGAGGATGCGTACAGGTTCTTTGAGCGTGCCAAGGCTCACGAGATACTCGTCGTTCCCTGCGACGATTTCGGCGTAAAGGGATACGTCAGAATTGCTTATTGCACCGACAAGAGCAAGGTTACAGGTGCTCTTCCCGCGTTCGAGGCATTAGCCAAGGAATATAAAGCAAAATAAGCGCAAAAAAGACTGAAGCATAGCTTCAGTCTTTTTTTATCTTTCCTTATTTCTGTCATAGATTCCCGCGACTATGACGCAAACGACCAAAACTGCCACGAGAGCAATAATGAATTCGTAATCCGGTGTCTTCGTCTCATCGTCTGAGGGCAGGCCCGAATGGTGTCCTGCGTCGGCTCTTGCTTGATGCACCGCCGTCTCCAGCGCCTTGTCGTCCAGAGTTTTGCTCAAAGCCGAAACTCCGTAAAGCTTGAAGCCGTAGTTGTCAACGCCTCTCTCAACTGCGCTGACGCGAATGCTGATAGAATCTATAGGTGCCTTGCGGGCAATATTTCCGACGTCAACAACGAAGCTGTTTTTTTCACCGCCCGAAAAGATCGAGCAAGCTTCCAGCGTATCCCGTCCGCTTCGGACCGTGACACAAAGCAAATACTTTTCGTTTTCGGTCTGACCGACCGAGAAATCAAAGCACAAATAGGGTGCCATGCTCAGCTTTTCGGGACGGTCAAAATGATAAAGCAATTCCGATTCCCCGTCGTAACTTTCCATTGTGGCAAGGAGGAATTTCCCTTCAGAATCCGAGATCATGGAAATGCCGGGACAGCCGTCCCCCGCAAACCAACCGAGTGTTCCTACGGAGGACGAGAAATCAAAGAGCGCAAACCTTCCCTTCTCCGCTATCTCCTCCGTGTCCTCCGTCTCGGAAAATAAGCGAACGGGAATTTTCGATCTGTCGTATTCGGGTATCACTTCACTCCAATCCGTGACCCCAAGAAGGTCTAAAACAAAATCGGAAAGCTCACCGTTTTCATTCTTTTGGGTATCTATATATTTGACGAGCTGCCAAAGATCCGAATCCAAGGACCTATTGCTTGACAGAACGAATGAATCGCACGCGTCGGACATCAAAAGTCTGTAATACATATAAACGTAAGCAGGCTTCAAGCGCTCATCGGTCTCGGATGGCTCGGGATTCCAGAAATATACGTAGCTATCATCGGCAGACGCGGAATTTTGCGCAAGACGGCTGAGCATTTTACCGATATCCGAGACGTGACGGTCAAATTCGACCGATCCCGCCGTTGCTACGTTCGTCGAAAAATAGACCTTTGAGCTTTCAAGCATAACAGTAAATGTCAGTCCGCCAAGCTCGTCAAGACGGTTGCAAAGGGATTGCAGGAAAAGCTCCCTGTCATATCCTGTCCCGATCGATTCGTCACCTGATACGGGAAGAATTATCCGTGCATCTGACATGGAGACCGAAGCCGAAAGAGCTATGACCTCCATGGAATCGGCAAGCTTTTTTGACAGATCGGACAGAGAGCACGGCTCATCTCCGTATGTCTTGTAAAGGTTCATCGATTTTCCTATAACATAGCCTTTTATGCTTCCGTATTTGTGGTCGGAATAACGGGAGGTCAAGAAATCCACCACCGAGAACAGCCGAGTCATTGATTCTGCATCTTCAACGGAAATTGCATCGTAAAGCCCACCGTCTGCCATGAGGCGCAGGTATACCGAACACCCTGCAACGCAGAGCTTTTTTACGTGATCGTCGATGCTATGCACGTAGTCGGAATCAAAATAAAAGTTGGTGCTTCCGACGGAATAAATGTATCCGCTTTTTTTCTGTCCGAGAAGTCGGTCAAGCTGAACGTCCACCACACAAACCCCCGCGCCCATGCCCGATGCGCCGAGCGGGGAGTTTAAGCAGATGCCCTTGATCCGAGAATTGTCCGCAGGGATCTTGGGGGACTCTTTTTCAACGTGAAACGGCGGAAGAATACGGACAAGCTCATCACCGTCCGATGCCACCAGAACGTAACGTGAAAGAACGGCAAGCTTATCCTGTCTTCCCGCTTTGTACATCATTTTGAACTCCGAAGACATCTTGGAGCTTGCGATCGGCTTTTTGCCCGACGAAACGACATCCTCGAGGGTCTCACCCCCGTCAAGACGATAGCAATACAGAGAAAAATCATGATGCTTTATGAGAAAATCGTGGAAGATCTTTCCCTTGATCGTGACCGTTCCGCCGTTTGCGCTGTACGTGCATCGGCTTATCTCTCCGAAAATATCCTTGTTGTTCTGCAAATACAGTTCTGCCGTCTCCACACGGTGAACGGTGACACCACCCTCTCTTGCAACGTCAAACAGGAAAGAGAGAGAGATTATACTGTCCGCATTTTCAAAAGGTACGAGGTACGAATAGTTATCCGCCCTGTCTTTGAGGGTTACGTACGCGGATTTGGTGGCAAGGGCTCCGCTCGATCTGTTGAAATAGCTATATCTTATCTCAAGCGTACCGCCCACAACGCCTGTGCTGATAAACAAGCGCAAGTGGCTAACCTTTGACTGCGAGGGTCGCCATAATCTGCCCGAAAAGCCTGTTTTTTGAGTGCTGTCCGCGATAAAGATCCCCTGATCTGTGTACATTGCGTCGGGAGAAAACGAAACGTCGGCGAGACTGAAATCCTCGGCATAGGTCTTGTCGTGTTCTAAGTAATAAGGTCCCGATACAGATATCTTTCCGCCGTTGCTGTCCGACAGAAATTCAAGAGAGAGCTCGGTGATGTTGCGATCCGTAGAGAAAAATCCGATCTCAAAAGATACGAGCTGGCGCAAATTGCCCTTGAGCGGAGCCGTGCAGACAAGCCGATCCGTGCCGTCGCCCAACGAAAGATTTACGGTATATTCGTTCTTCTCATCATCGGCAGAATATTGGATCACGAAATACAGGCGACCTATGCCCGACATATCAAGGGCATTCTTGGGCGACGAGATAAAAGTTGCCTTTTCCCGCCCCTGCACCGAAGCATTCACCGTAAGAAGATAAGAAGGAAGATTTTTTACGGTGGTCTTAGTTATTTTTTCGCCGTTTTCGGTCTGCCAATTAAGGTTAGCGGTGGTGGAAATGCTCTTTCCTTTGAAATCCGCAAAGTTATCCTTTTGCTCGGCGGTGAAAATATTTGAATTTACGGTCTCGCCGAAAATATTCAATTCAAGTGCTGCGGAAATAACAAACACAGCACAGATCACGCCGAAAAATTTCCCGATCCTTAAACTCAAAATTTTCACCTCCTTTTTTGTTTTGTCTCTTAAATTATTGTTTGGTTATCATGATATTTCCGTCCGAGACGGAAACGTCGATTATGATCTGCGTAACTGACGTTCCGATATACTGCATACCCTGGGAAAAGCTTCCGCTTTCATAGATATCGTCAAGATAACGAACCTTTCCCTCTTCGCTTTTCAGCGTCAGAACGGCGCTTTCAAGGCTGAAATCGCCTATTACATACTTAAAATAGCCTTTCTTTATATCAGCATCAACGTTCTCGGTTCTGACACCGTCAAGGAACAAATAACCCTTATCGAGAGTAGCATTCAGATCGCCAAAAACGGATTTTTCAATATACGCGTTGCCTTCTTTTATGCTTATATCAAGAGAAGTTGCGCCTTCAACACCGTTTGCTTGAAAAGAGCCGTATTCCATGTCGACCTTGACGTCTGTCTGGTTTTTGAGATCGTCGATCTTCACGTTTCCGCTGTAGATCTTTCCGTCAAGGAGCTTGAGAACGCTGTCGTCGGTAAGGTAGATGTTAACGGTCCTGTCACGGCCGATAAAGTTCACACCGTAAATGAGATTGCGCAGTCCCTTGAAGCTGAATCCGGAGAATAGTCCGAATGCGTCTGTTCCTTTTTTCTCCTTCAGCGACAGAGTCGTTGCACCGGTGGTAAGCTGGAAGCCCGAATGGGAATAATTTATCAGCTCAAGCTTGTTTTCTTCAGCACCGCCGATAATATTAACGTCGGCGTAGGAAACGTCGAAGGATATCTTTTTAACTGAATCACCCTTAAATTCATATGTAAAGGTATAGCTTCCGTCGGAATTTTTTGTCTGATCAAAAAGTGCCACGGAGCGTGCTCGCGCCGTCAGAGCACCGATGATGCACAGGGCAAGTCCGAGAGCAAAAAGGACGGCGGAAACGACAAGCAGTCTTTTTACCTTGAGGGAGCGCTTTTGCTTTATATTATTCTTTGCACTCATATACTGCACGCTCCTTTCAGCTTCCTGTACACACGGCGAAGCTTTTTCATCAGCTTCTTTATATTTCTGCCGTAATTTTTTATCCATTTAGGGAAAACTCCCACTCCGAGGTAGTACATTCCTGCAGGCAGTCCAACGGTAAGTGCCGCCACGAGGAATCCGAGTCCAAGCTCAAAAAAGGCCACGGCAGGATTTTTGCCCGCAAACTTGATGATACTGTAAATCAGCTCGGCAAAGGAGACGGCAGATCCGCCGATGATTATGGCCACAAGTCCCGGTATGTAAAGTGCTTCGAATAGAACCATGAGCACAATACCCAGCCCTATACCCACAAAAAGCAAGGCTGCCAGGGGTATCCACAAAAAGAACGTAAGGCAAACAAGCACCCAGAAAAGTGCGGGATTGCCCGAGGGTTTGTAATCCTCATCATCCGCTTTTTCAAAGTAATCCTCTTCCTCTTCAAGTGGTGCGGGCTTTGCAGGCTTGGATTTCTTTTTTATTGACGAAACATCAAATTCAATGGTTCCGTTGATAGTCTCGGGCACCGTGACCTCTTCCTCCTCAAAGGGGTTGTAAAGCTCGTTCGGCACTTCCGTTTTTCGACCCTCATATTTAGGTATTTCCTCACGGACGGGGATCTGAGACTCGGCTTCTGCATACGCATCCTCATTTGTGGGAACAGGATCGACTCCGAAGATCTTTACGTCGTCGGGTTCTTCCTCAACGACCAGAGTTGCGGGAGTCGCCTGCACAACGGGTACTTCAGGCTCAGCAGGGGTCTCGATCGTATCAAGTGACGGCATTTCATCTGAAAATTCAGGTGCGGACTCTTCTGCGGGCGCAAGCTTTTCTTCAACCGCGAGCTGTGCAGCAGGAGCAGGCTGTACACTCTGCTTTTTTGCAATATTGCCGCAGATGAGCTTTGCAAAAGCGGCAGGGTTCTCACTGTCAAGCGCGGGAGATTCCTCGCCGACACCCATGCTGGTGAGGTATCTGTCGATATTGCGGCACTGTATCTTGATTTCGTCTTCTCCGACACCCATTCGCGCAAGCTCTGTGCAAACGAGGCGGAGAAATTCGATTTTTTTCATTATCTAAAAATTCCTTTCAAAAAATTCTCTAAAGGACTTTAACATCTCAAAAAAATGTGGTATAATATAATTATACACTGTACATTATAACAGATTTAGGAGAAAAATGCAATATGAGAGTGAGAAAAAAGAAGCACGTGGACCAGAGAATTCTTTCCTGTTCCCATCTTTTGATAGAAAATCCTGCAGTTCTTGCCCGTGATCCCGGGGTGGTATTCACAGTTCAACGCCCGATTTGCCTTGAGATCGGTTGCGGAAAAGGCGATTTTTCCGTAGGAATGGCCAAAAAATACACGGACGTTAACTTTATTGCCATGGAAAAGGTGGCAGACGTTGCGGTAACGGCACTTGAAAAGGCGGCGGCAAGTGAGGACGAGCGTCCCGACAACCTGCGCTTTATTATCGGGGATGCAAAGGATCTGCCCACCTACTTCCCTCCCCGCTCACTTGAAAGAATCTACATAAATTTTTGCGATCCCTGGCCCAAAAGCGGTCACGCAAAGCGCCGTCTGACCCATCGTAATTTCCTTGAAATATACCGCAATCTTCTGCGCGAGAACGGCATGGTCATCTTTAAGACCGATAATGAGGAGCTGTTTGATTTCAGCCTTGAGGAATTCCGCGATTTCGGGCTGGATATCCTTTGGGAGACCCGTGACCTGCATCACTCGGATACGGAGATTGCAAAAAACAACGTGATGACCGAATACGAGCGAAATTTCTCGTCAAAGGGACAGAACATTTTTTCCGCTCACGTTCGCTTCCCTGCCGGGCTTAAGCCGTTGAAGGAGGAAAGTACAATTCGCTCGCTCGTGATCAAAAACCGAAGCTACAGAAGCTTTGATTCGTCCGAGAAGATCAAGGTGGGCGATCTGCGTGAGATGATCGACTGCGCGCGTTGCACCCCCTCGGCTGTCAATCTTCAACCACTGAAATATCGCATCTGTGTCGACGAGGACGCAAAAAAGCTTCTTCCTCTTACCGCTTGGGCGGGTCGTCTCAAGGGGCAAAAATTCCCGCCCGAGGGTCACGAGCCTTGCGCTTTCATCATTATTTGCATTGATACCGAGCTGTGCAAGGCAAAAGAGACTGCTCTCCGCGACATAGGAATTTGCGCTCAGACCATCATGCTTCGCGCCACCGAAATGGGCTTTGGCGGTTGTATGCTCGGCGCATTCAACCCCGACACCGTAAAGGAAACTATGGGCATCAGCGAACGATATCTGCCCAACCTTATCCTTGCCCTCGGCAAGCCCGATGAAACCGTGGCGTTGGAGATTGCCAAGGACGGCGAAATAGGCTATTACCGCGACGAGAACAATCTGCACCACGTTCCAAAAAGAAGCTTGAAGGACATACTTATATGAACGAGATCAAACGAGATCCGGACGGCGTTCTTGTAATAAACAAGCACGCAGGCCCTACCTCTCACGACATAGTAAACAAGATACGCCGTCTGTACGGCACGAAAAAAGTAGGTCACACGGGGACGCTCGACCCCATGGAGGAGGGAGTTCTTGTAGTGCTTATCGGACGCGCGGCAAAAGCGGCAGAATACCTTGCCACAGACAGCAAAAAATACCGTGCAACCCTGCGCCTTGGACTTGAGACCGACACCCAGGACGTAACGGGAGAGGTGATGAAAACCTTTGACGGAGAGCTTCCGTCCGCTGAAACGGTTGCGGAGGCTTGCCGAGAATTTGTTGGAAAAATCAGTCAAGTTCCTCCCATGTACAGCGCGCTGAAGGTCGGCGGCAAAAAGCTCCTTGATCTTGCAAGGCAAGGAATAACGGTCGAAAGACAGGCCCGTCCCGTTGAAATATTCTCGCTTGATTGCAAGCCGATAAATGAAAGAGACTATACTCTCGACGTTCACTGCTCAGGTGGAACGTACATTCGCACATTGTGTGCAGATATTGGCGAAAAGCTGAGCTGCGGAGGGGTTATGGCGACCCTTTGCAGAACCGAAACGGGCGGTTTTCCCATTGAGAAAAGCCACACGGTCGAGCAGCTTGAGGATATGACCGAGAAAGAGCGATTTTCCCTGCTTATTCCCGCCGAGGCGTTGTTTGCTTCCCTCGGCGAGGTCAGATTGCCGGCTTTTTATGAAAAGCTTTGCCGAAGCGGATGCGAGATCTATCAAAAGAAGATCAAAACCGATTTTGCTCTCGGCGAGAGAGTTCGCATCTGTGGCGAAAAGGGTGATTTTTTCGCGCTGGGCGAAGTTTTCGAGTATGAAAATGGAACGGCCATCAAGTCTATTAAAACATTTAATCTATAAAAAATCCCGAAGGCATCGCCTTCGGGATTTTAATTATTTTATTTCGCCTGCGCTGAGTGCTTTCAAGTACGCATTGATAAATCCGTCGATGTCGCCGTCCATTACCGCGTCAATATTGCCGTTTTCAAAACCTGTTCTAGTGTCCTTTGCCAAGGTATAAGGCATGAAAACGTATGAGCGGATCTGTGCGCCCCACTCGATGTTGGTCTTGTTGCCCTTGATATCCTCGATCTTTTCAAGGTTTTCGCGGATCTTGATCTCCATGAGCTTGGATTTCAGCATCTTCATAGCCGTTTCCTTGTTCTGAAGCTGTGAACGCTCGGTCTGACAGCCTACAACGATACCTGTGGGCAAGTGAACGATTCGGATAGCCGAGTCGGTCTTGTTGATGTGCTGACCTCCCGCGCCGCTTGAGCGGTGAGCGGTAACCTCAATATCCTCGGGGCGGATCTCGATATTTGCGTCGTCGTCAAATTCGGGCATTACCTCGATGGAAGAAAAAGACGTCTGTCTTCTTCCCGCCGCGTCAAAGGGAGAAACGCGCACCAGGCGGTGAACGCCGTTTTCACTCTTGAGCATACCGTATGCGTTGACACCTTCTACCATGATCGTAGCAGATTTGATACCCGCCGCGTCGCCGTCAAGCCAGTCAAGAAGCTTTACGGTATATCCGCTCTTCTCTGCCCAGCGTGTTATCATGCGGTAGAGCATCTGCGCCCAGTCCTGAGCCTCTGTGCCGCCCGCACCGGGGTGGAAGGAAACGATAGCGTTGTTCTTGTCGTATTCGCCCGAAAGGAGAATTTCGATCCTCTGTCTCTCGGATTCGCGCTTTACAAAATCAAGCTCCGCCTCGACCTCCTCGACACAGGTCTCATCGTTTTCCTCAATGCCCATCTCTGCAAGGACGATGGCATCCTCAAGGCGCGAACAAAGCTTATCGTAAAGCTCGACCTTGGTTTTTTCGTTCTTTATTTGCTGAAGGACCTTTGTGGACTTCTCGGTGTCGTTCCAGAACTCCGCGTCCTGGGTGGTCTCCTCAAGTCGCTCCACGTTCATACGGGTTTCTTCAATGTTTAGAGAGTGTCCAAGCTCTTCAACGCTCTCGCGGAGATCTATCAGCTCTCTTTTTGCATTTTCAAGTGCTATAATCATCAGTTTGCGTTCCTTTTTTCGTTTTTGAATCTATATCTTTGATATTATACCATCATTTTACGGTTTTGACAAGGGATTTGAGAAAATTAGTTTATTAAACTTTCGTCTATTGACAAAGAACACCGTTGTACTTATAATTAAAATACAAAGTAAAATTCGGAGGATCGGTCATGTTAAAAACCAAGATAATTTCCTCTCTTGAAAAGGCGTTTGTCAACGGAAATATTGACAGCTTTGACACACTTGAAAAAATCAGCATTCTCAAAAATGAAAGGCTTTCTTTTCAGCTCGCTTTTTTGAACGACGGTGAAAATGCTGTCACCCTGCGGCCCGTTCTCGAATTTTCGGGAAAGTTGGCGGAATTTGCTACCGTGAGGCAGATCATGAGCGTACCTTCCCTTTGCCCTTACACTAACGGTCACGACGACAATTTTCTCTATACCGAGCCGTCTCTTTGTCCCGATATGCTCTATCCCGTTGATCCTTACGGGCGCATCGTCGCGGGACGCGGAAATCTCGGCTCGGTCTGGATCGAGATCGACCTGAGAAACGCCGAAAATATCACCTCTTCCCTCTCGGGTCCACTTACTGTTACGTTAACCGAAAACGGCGAGATCCTGAGCGAAAACACCCTTGAAATTGAGATAATCGATGCTGAAATTCCCGAACAGACGCTTATCTGCACCGATTGGTTCCACTGCGATTCTCTGGCTCACCAATACGGATGCGAGGTCTGGTCGGAGCGTCATTGGCAGATAATCGAAAATTTTGCGAGAACCGCCATTTCAAACGGAATAAATATGCTCTTGACACCTCTCGTGACCCCCGCCCTTGACACAAATCCCGGAAAGGAAAGACTAACGACTCAGTTGCTCGGAATCACCGTGGAAAACGGCGAATACAGCTTTGATTTCACTCTTGTTGACCGATGGATAGATATGTGTGACCGAGTCGGCGTAAAATACTTTGAGATCTGTCATTTATTCACCCAATGGGGTGCTTTCCACGCACCGAAGGTGATTGCCACACTTGACGGTGTCGAAAAGCGCATTTTCGGCTGGGAAACCGACTCTGCCGACCCCGAATACGTTCGTTTTCTCCGCACCATGCTGACGGAATTTCTCGCACATATGAAGGCTCGTGGCGACGACCGCCGTTGCTTCTTCCACATTTCCGACGAGCCTCTTGAAGCACATCTTGAGAGCTACAAAAAGGCAAGGGCGGCGGTTGCAGATCTGCTTGAGGGCTACAAAATTATGGACGCCTGCTCTCACGTTGAATATTACGAGGCGGGAATCATCACAAACCCCATTCCGGCAAATGATATGATAAAGCCGTTCCTTGAGAACAATGTTCCCAACCTTTGGACATACTACTGCTGTGTTCAAAGCAAAAAGGTCTCAAATCGCTTTATGGCTATGCCCGCGTGGCGAAACCGCGTTCTCGGCCTGCAGATGTTCAAGCACGATATCGTCGGGTTCCTGCATTGGGGCTACAATTTCTACAACAGCGAGCGGTCGGTGCACCCCGTCATTCCTTTTGTTGAAGCAGGTGCTGAGCACGCTTTTCCCGACGGAGACTCTTTCTCGGTCTACCCTGCCTCCGACGGAAATGCTCTTGAATCGACCAGAATGATAGTTTTTCACGAAGCGCTGCAGGACATGAGAGCCATGCAGCTCTGCGCCGCCCTGTGCGGAAAGGACGCCGTTATAGAGGCTCTTGAAAATGAGCTTGGCGAGGTCGCTTTCGATCGTTGTCCGATGTCTGCCGCGCCTATTCTGCACGCAAGAGAGCGGATAAATCAAATGATAAAAGAAAATATATAAAATAAAAAGCCCTTGAAAAAGGGCTTTTTTATTTGGGTGCTATCACTATACTCTGCCGTCCGAGAATGTCGTATGCCTTCTCTGCGGTGGCCTTTGAATAGCCTATGTAGCGTGTTCCGTGGGAGCTGAGATTCATGGAATCGTTGAAATAATAGTTCTTTTCATCGTACCCCACCAAAAGCAGGCAGTGAAGCTTTTTGTTATAGGTCACTTCCTTGCCCTGAGGGGTCGTCCAGCTCGCCCAATACTGAGGTGCGCTGCTGTCCACCATGCCCACCGTCGCCCAAATGACAACGGGGATATCGCGGTCAACATATCGGCGGCACAGCTCGTCCAGAGTTCTTCCGCGAAAAGCGGAAACGGTAAATTTATCGTAGTCGATGAACTTGTCAAGGGCGTTGACGATGACGCTTGAATGACAGCCCCAGCCGTCTTTTCTTCGTGGATCACCGCAATAGACCAGAGTGGGATCGGGACCGACACCGCCCACAACGGGCGCGTCGCCCATATCCAGATAATTGTCAATAAACTCGTCCACCGTGATGTCGATCCCGAAATACTGCAACGCCATGACCGCGCTGACGCTCTCGCAGCCGTTCGGGTAGTCCACGTTCTGGTATATGTAAGGTGCGTCGATGATCTTCTTTGTCGGGCGTGCGGGAGGAGCTTCGGTGTCTTCTGTACTTTCCTGCGTGCTTTCGGTAGTGTCGGGGCGTTGCGTCGTTTTTTCGGGCGCGTTGACCCCGATCATCAGCCCGACGAAAAACAGACAGACCGCAACCACCAAGGCAATCAGCAGTATCCTTTTCATTTGCTCCTCCTTTCTTTTATCCTACCTCACATTCTATCTCCTCTACGATCTCATCAACATATTCTCTTATGTTATCTCCCACGTCGTAGGCATTGGGAGAATCGAGATATTCGTCGATATTTAACCACACCTGATCGTATTCTTCTGCTGTCGGGTCAAACGGAATATCAGACGATACCGATTGAGTGCAGTCTAATAAATAAACATCATAAACCGTGTAAAGCTTTCCGTCGTAATAGAAAGCATATTTGCTCTTCAGCAGTTTCATTGATTCTTCCACGCTGTCTGCCAGAAGTCCTACGTAAATATCTTCGGGAACATTCTCGATATCAAGTGATGCGTAATATTTTTCCAGATCCTCACGGGTGAGATTCATCGTCTTCGACAGATGATACATTACCGACGGGCGATCGTTCTGCCACTTGCCCTCCATCTCGTCAAATTCACTCATATACGCTCCGTAATTTTCACTGAAAGTTCCCTTTGAATACACCACCATATCCACAAGCGCAACGTATGGGGAAAACAGGTCATCACCCATGTGATCACCGCCAATCGGCAGATCCGTACCTACGTCTTCCTTATGAGTATCGGGATTCGTATGTGTATCCGGAGCAACGGGAGTATCGGGCGGCAGGATAATGCCCGGGTTATTTTGCTCCGAATCGAGCGGAGTTACCGGCACATCAAGGCGCAGATGAGGGATAAGAAGTGCAATTCCCACAACGATCACAAAGGATGCCGCCAATGTGCCGTAACGGAGCCAATTTGAAAGCGGTCGTTTGCTTTTCTTTTTCTGCACAGAGCCAAAACTCTTGGGTGTCGCTTCAATGATGTACTTGTCGTCAAGCAGATTTATATATTTGAGCATTTTTTCCTGCTTCATATCTCAACTCCCTCACTTTCCAGATATTTTTTGAATTTTATTCGGGTTCGCATAAGTATAACTCTCACATTACCCTCGGTAAGACCGCAATCACGGGCAATATCGCTGATATCACTCATATACCAATAGCGACGGACGAACACGGTTCTGACTTCCTTGGGCAAAGCTCCCACAAACGAGTTTATGGCGTTTCTCAGGTGGATCTGCTCCACCGGGTTCCCATTGCCCGTGTCGGGAACAAACTCGCTTACCTCGTCAAAGATCACCTCTGTGCCGCCGAAGCGCTTTTTTGCCCTGTTATGGGTATATCGGTTAAGAGCGATGTTGCGCGTTATCTTGCCAAGGTATGCCGCCAGCTTTTCGGGACGCTTTGGGGGTATGCTGTCCCACGCGCCTCTCCAGGTGTCGTTGACACACTCCTCTGCATCCTGCTCCGAATTAAGTATATTTATTGCTATATGGCGGCAAAAACCGCCGTATTTTTTCTCGGTCTCAACTATGGCGTCTTCTGAGCGTTCCCAGTACAATGCCACTATATTTTTATCGTCCATTTCGGTCTCCTCAAGCGTGAACTCTCCGTCTTCACTATTATAGACAGATTTTGACAGCATTTCGTTACAGTTTTTTTGATTTATTTTCACAAAAAAATAAAAAGTGCGGCCACCGAAGTAAACCGCACAAAAAACGCAAACTCCGATAGTCGCCAAACCAACTGAAAAAGCAAGAACCGATCTACGCCATACTCAGTAGGAATTTGCATTTTTATCAAAATCCATATAGAGTATGACTCAAAAAGGTTATAGTTATCCCGTAAAAGATAAAAATAGCCCTTGCTTTTATATTCAGTTGGTTTGGCAATTTCATTATACCATATTTGCGATAAAAGTCAATAGTTTTGTTCTTTTTAAATAGTCTGCTCACTATCGGAGCAAACTTGAGCGGGTTATTCATATCCCCAAAAGCTATGCGAAGCTTGACCGAGAATCGAACCCACATTTGCGCCATTATTCAGTTCAAACCGCTCGCGATCACAGCGCAAATTGTTCAAGTTTGCATGGCAAACTTGAGCGGGTTCGATTCGGGAGCTTCGCAAAAATAAACAGAGGGAGCCATAGGCTCCCTCTGTTTATTTTGGTGGAGGCGACGGGAATCGAACCCGTGTCCAAAAACCCATTCATACAACCTTCTCCGTGGGCAGTTTATCTTTTAAATTTCCCCTTTGTTGTCGCCGACAAACAGGCTACATCGCAGAGTATCCCTTTTTTGCTTGACCGGTTCAAGGGAGAAACACCGATGCAAGTTCACTGCTCAAATGACGCTCAGACTAAGGTCGCAGTACTCCTTAGTGGAACGGGCGGTTATAAAGAAACCGCAGCACTGCCAAAGCAATTTAAGCCCGAAGGCTTAAACTACTTTAGGCAGCCATAGCAACTGTATTGTTGTCGTTTATTTTTTAATTTGGCCATTATACGGGATTAGCCGGCCCGCCACGCTTATCATACTTCAAGATCCCTGTCGAAACCATTGCGCCCCCATACAGTGATACCGAAACAAATCAGCTTTGTTATTATACTATTTTCTCGTCCGTTTGTCAACAGAATCCGCATTACATTTTTGTTTCAGTTTCGACAAATGATATTTTTTAACTACCTATGAAAATTCTCTTAATTTATTTTTCCGTATTGTTAAATTCCTTATTTCATGGTACAATAAAGAAAAGACGCGAAAGGAGCACCGAGATGTATATTTGCATAGATCTGAAATCGTTTTACGCCTCGGTGGAGTGCGTCCGCATGGGGCTGAATCCCATGACCACCTGTCTTGTGGTCGCCGACGCGTCAAGGACGGCAAAGACTATCTGTCTCGCGGTCTCCCCTGCCCTCAAATCCTTCGGCGTGCCGGGCAGACCAAGACTTTTTGAGGTGAATCAGCGAGTCAAGGAAGTAAACGCAGAGCGAAGATTCAACGCCCCGGGCAAGATTTTACGAGGAAAATCCTCGTCGTTTACGGAGCTTATGGGCGACCGTTCGCTGGCTCTTGATTTCATTATAACACCGCCGCGCATGGCTCACTACATGGAGTACAGCACTCGCATCTACGACATTTATCTTCAATACATCGCTCCCGAGGACATTCACGTCTACTCGGTTGACGAAGTGTTCATCGACTGCACTAATTATCTGAAAATATATAAGATCTCCGCCCGCGAGCTTGCGATCAAAATGATCCGCCACGTTCTGCGCGAGACGGGAATCACTGCAACTGTCGGAATCGGCACAAATATGTATCTCGCCAAGATCGCCATGGACATTGAGGCAAAGCATATGCCCGCAGACGAGGACGGAGTACGCATCGCCGAGCTTGACGAGATGAGCTACCGCAAAAAGCTATGGTCTCACACCCCCATTACCGACTTCTGGCGAGTTGGCAAGGGTTACGCCAAAAAGCTTGCCGATCACGGCATGAAAACTATGGGTGACGTGGCTCTTTGCTCACACAAAAACGAGGATCTGCTCTACAAAATGTTCGGGGTCAATGCGGAGCTTCTTATTGACCACGCCTGGGGATATGAGCCTTGCACGATTGCACAGATAAAGGCATATCGCCCTCAGAGCAACAGTCTCGGCTCGGGGCAGGTTTTAAGCGAGCCTTACACCGCCCAAAAAGCGAAGCTTATCGCACGGGAAATGACCGATCTTTTAGTTCTTGAGTTAGTCGAAAAGCACCTGGTGACAAGTCAGATAATACTTGACGTAGGTTATGACACAGAAAGTCTGACAGGATACAACGCAGACGGTTTTTCGGGCGAAATTACAGACGACCGCTACGGCAGAAAGGTACCAAAGCCCGCTCACGGAAGCTCAAATCTTCCCTGCCCCTGCTCATCAACCAAAATTATCACCGAGCAC
>JAZODH010000077.1:0-15782 GCA_045596925.1 Eubacteriales bacterium | reverse complement strand
CGACCTGCTTGCCGAAGGTTTCGCTGATCTCGCCCGCCGCCCATCCGATGACTTCGGTGGTTACGATCTTTGCGCCCTCTTCAACTCCTACTGGGAATTCATACGAAGTTGAGCCCATCTTCATCAGCGCGTTTGAAGCGTTGCCGCCGCGGCGTCCCGAGAACGCACTCGGCTCCTCGCCGCCCGATACAAGACTCTTATAGTAGTCGGTTTCTTCCTAATAGTATGATGTATAGACGGTATTTCCCTCGCTGTCCACACTCTTCGTGAAGCTTTCAACGGCATCAAGCTGAGCGCGGGTGACGCTGGCATCCCTTGCGGCAGTAATCTTATAATGCAGAGTCGCTTCCGCCTCATTGTTCAGATCGATCTCAAAATCAAGCACTCCGTAGCCCTCGGAGTCGCGCGTGTCGGAATTGACTCTGCCCGTTGCATTCTGCCACATTTCGGGCATATCCGACATCTCCTCCTTCATCACCTCGGGGTCGATATTTGAGTATTTGTCGATGATGTCGTTATTTATCGTTTCATCAAGAGGCTTGTTGATGAATCCTATGCTGAACGGGCCGGGAGGCAAGACCGTAATTTCCTGTTGGTAATAATTGCCTTTATCGTCAAACGGATCTCCGCCTACATACCAAATGTTTCCCTTACTCTCCATATTGCTGCCAAAATTCGCCAAGATCATTATAGTATCGTACGTTGCGTTTATCACCCACCAGCCGTTTTCGTCCTTTGTTCCCATATAATAGGCATCCATATCGCCTCTGCTGTCGGTAATATACACGCTCTCTACGTTTTCATCATTTTCAAGCTGAATATGGAACATATAATCGCTTTCGTACGGAGAAAACAAAATGGGTAAGGGATCCACGGAGCCGTCGGACTTAATAACGTGCTTTCTTCCATTATAGTACATATGCAAGTTTTTGATATTGGTTAGATTATCGGCAAACAGAATCTCATATTGCGCGGTAGTTTTAGTTTCACCGTCAACCGTTACCGATGCGCTGATAAGATGAAGCGCGTCGGCATCGTTGCCCGAAAGCTCGACCAGAGCCGACCAACGTCCGCTTTCGTAAGCGGTTGCGCGCCCGATGACCCATTCGCCGTCATAGACGGTGACCGAAGCACCCGGGACGGTTACTCCTTGCACCAGAATACTTTGAGTAGAGGTGGTCGTCGGGACTTCGATGGTCACGTATTCCATCGTAGTCGATATACTGCCAACAAACTCTTGATAGTTGACACCTTTATGGGTGAAGGAAAGGGATGCAGAGGAAACGATCAAGCCGTAGGCCGTGGGGCTTGCGGAAAACTGAACAGTGCCCGAGTTTTCCGTGATCTTGATACGAAGCTCGCTGTCGGTCAGTTCGGTGTCGGATGCTGAAGCTCCGTCCAGAGTCACGCTTTCCTCGGATACGAGGAGTCCCTGCGGGATCGTGATAACTATCTCCTTGCCCGAAAGAGCATAATCCTTGAATTCTTCCTTAAGGCTGTAGCTCAGGCGGAAATCTATCCTTCCCGATGCTGTGACCTCGCTGTCAAGCAAGAGATACGAGGTCTTGCCCTCGTCGAGCCATACCGAGGCATATGTGCTCTCCTTGGATATGGTGATATCCTGCACCGCTATCTCGCCGTTTATAAGCTTTACCGTGCTCTTAACGTAATCGCTGCCCTCCTGCATTCCGAGCGTTTCGTAGTCGGAAAGTGAATTCTGAATCCAATTTCTGACTTTACCCTGGAGTGCTACGACCGTGTAATTTCCCGCAGGAAGATAGTCGCTCGTATATTTTCCGGAGTTCAGATTCATTGTTTGAATGTGCGCTCCCTCGCTATCGTATATAGCAACCGTGGCACGGCTCTGCGCAGTGACGGTTCCCGTTACGTAGCCCTTTTGCGCCGCGCGGAGAGTCACCTCGGCGCATTTGTTTTCATCAAGCTCGACCAAGGTGACGCTTTCCTCGCATTCTCCCGTTTTGGAGATAAGGCGGACGGTCACCTTACTGTAGTCCTTGATGCTCTCACCGTTGTTCGCAGTCTTTTCAGCGGGGATCAGAATATAGTCACCTGCTGTATAGGCAGGGAATTCATATTCCTCCGCCGTTCCGTTATCGCCGAGGAATACGCTGACGCGGTAAGAGGAAAGAGAATCTTCAGTATAGCCGTCACTTCCCGTCAGCTTCTTTTCGACTTTGGCAGTGATCAGATTGCCGCCCGTGACGTAAACGAGCTTATGATATATGGCGTGCTCCACGAGCGAGCTGCCCTCGTCGCACACTATCGCCACATTATCGTTAGCATCAAGTGCAGACGAGCCTATGGTTTCGGGGTTGCATCCCATTGCCATGATCAGCGACAGCTCATCACAGTATGCAAAGGCATATCTTCCTATTTCGGTAACCCCCGCGGGGATCGAAACCGATTGCAGATACTTGTGGTCATACGCGGCTCTTTCGCCGATGACAGTGACCGTTTCGGGGATCGCGTACTCGGTTATCTGCTTGGCTGTCGGGATCTGTATCAAGGTCGTTCCGTCTGCGCTGAACAGAACTCCATCCGAGGAGAAGTATGCAACTCCGAGCGCATCGCGGTTTCCCGCCTCATCAATTACGAAAATATTCTCAAGCGCACTATGCCGATAGAGTGACGGTGGCGCGTACTCCGCTGTTGCAGGTACATAAAGCGTTGTCAGCTTTTCGGACCCACCCACGACGCTGTTATTGACAGTTTCGGGGGTCAGCTTTTCCGAGAGGGTAAAGCTTGTCATATTATTACAGCCATAGAACGCATCGTATTCAAGCGTATGGACGTTCTTTCCGAGTACTATCTCCGTAAGACCATAACAGTGAGCAAACGCCGCCTGCTTTATCACTTCAAGACTTTCGGGCATCGTTACCTTTGTGAGAAGCTTATTATCTCCGAACGCATCCTTACCGACGCTCTTTGTGCCTTCGAGGATGGCATATCCCTCGTCCGCCTTTGCGCGCGGATAGGTGTGCAGAAGCTGTCCGTCCTCCTCGGTGCGCTCATAGAGCACACCGTGGTCCGAAAAATAACGTGAATTGCCGTCTTCCACCGCGATTTCGGTCAGAGTGCCGAATTTTGCGATCGAATTCGGTACGAATTCCGCCGCTGCAGGGACGTAAAGCGTAGTCAGCTTATTACATCCCCCCACGACGCTGTTATTGACAGTTTCGGGGGTCAGCTTTTCCGAAAGAGTAAAGCTTGTCATATTATTACAGCGATAGAACGCATCGTATTCAAGCGTATGGACGTTCTTTCCGAGTACTATCTCCGTAAGCCCATAACAGTAAGCAAACGCCGCCTGCTTTATCACTTCAAGGCTTTCGGGCATCGTTACCTTTGAGAGAAGCTTATTATCTCCGAACGCATCCTTACCGACGGTCTTTGTGCCTTCGAGTATAGAATAGTTTTCATCTGCCTTTGCTCTGGGATAAGCAAGCAGAGTATCGCCCGTCGCATTGGCATTTCTCGGGTCTGCAGTATACAGCACCCCGTCTGCCGAGGTGAACACGGGATTCCCGTCCTCGACTATGATCTCTGTCAAGGTATCCTTGAACATCATATTTGCGGGAATGAATGCAGCATTCTTGGGTACGATCAAGGTCTTCAGCGGAGAGCCGCTCAGCGTACCTGAGGTCGATGTCAGAACGTCGTCAAGCGCGGGCGACAGTGTCAGACTCTCGAGCGCGGTGCAGTAATAGAAGGCATAAGCATCCAATTCCTGCACGTCGGGACCCATATCGATGGACTTCAGATTTGCACAGTGGCTGAAAGCCTCGTAGCGGATCTCCTTTACTCCCGCCGCGATCTCCACCGAAGTCAGATTGTTGCAACAATAAAAAGCATATTCACCGATGGCAGTCACGTAGCAATCACTCGGCACGGTGTAATCCGTGATCGGACTGTTTCTCGGCATCCGCACCAAGGTGAGATCGGTGGCAGAGCTTTCTCTCCTGAAAAGAACACCATCACGGCTATAGTACCAGGTGTTTTCCGGGTCGGCAACGATCTGTTGCAGAGTGGAAATGTTAAGAAAATTCTCCGCCACGCTGACAACGCTCGGTCCGAGCACCAGCGTGGTCAGATTTTCACAACCGGAAAAAGCAGAGCCGGCCACCGCGACAGGCGTATCTCCGTCCGGGAGATGAACGGTTGTCAGAGCGGCAGCACCGTAGGCGATGTTGTTATCTATTGATACCACGTTCTTGCCAAGGTACAGCTCTGTCATAGTCGTGTTGTTCCTGAACGCACCGTTTGCGATCGCGGTAACGCTATCGGGCACTCTCACCACGGTGTCATCGCCCGTGTATGCGGTCAGAACGCCATTTTCGATAACGAAGCCGTCAGTGATGCCCGTGGCGTATGCAGGTGCCGCCAGACCGAATGCCATTGCAATCGCAAGGACGGCGGCAATTATTTTATTATAATATCGAAGCATATCTTCCTCCGTTCGTTAAGGAAACAGGCGGTTGGCGGTCGTTTATGACCGTCACCGCCCGTTTTACGCTGACTATTTATTTGATGATCTTAAATTTGCCAATAATAGGAAGCTCTTTAGCCTTACCGTTCAGCGCGTTGATGATTCCGATAACGGCGAGAACGGTAATCAGGATGCTCGCAATAGGAGCAATGATCCAACCGAGTATGGGGATCACCATAATCACTCCCGATGCAATAGCCGCAAGGAAAAGTACAAGCCCCTGATTGGTGTGGTATTTGGCAAAAGGCGAATCCTTTGCCGCAAGGAGAGGAATAAGGAAGATTATGTAAGCAAGTACTGCCATTAACTTGTTCTTCTCAATATCAGCAGCGTCAAACTCTTCCGTTGTATCCGCGGTGTTATTGAGTGACGCGACCTTATCGGAAAGATCGTTCTTCTTTTCTTCCGCTTGGGGCTGTACGGGCTCGCTCGGAGCTCCTACGGTGTTACCGCAGTTTGAGCAAAATTTTGCCCCTTCCTCCATCTTTGTTCCGCATTTTTCACAGAATGCCATAATTAATTTCTCCTTTATATTATTTTTGGGCATCTGCCCGCAAATTATCCGCCAAAGCCGCCAATTCCGAAGCCTTCAAACAATGAGCCGAGATCCAATCCCGCGAGATCGCCTAACGAACCGATAAGGAAATATACTGCGATCGAGATGATGGCAGAGAGGATAAGTCCCACAAGTACCCAAATCAGAATTGCACGGGCAAAATGCTTGAGATTCTTATTTTTTGCCGCAAAGCCCATAATAAGGCAAACAAGGAATCCTATTACAGGCAGCGCGTAAAGAAACATCAGCCAAAAATATGCACCCGTGCCGACTACCTTGTCGGTCTTATCACTTGCGCTTGCAGGTACCGCCTGCGGAGAGGCATATACCGTCTGCTGAGGCGGCTGAACATACTGCGGTTGAGCATACTGCTGTGCGGGTTGGGTATATTGCTGCCTCGAAGGCTCCTGAACGTACTGAGGTTGAGGCTGAGGTTGGGGTTGAGGCTGAGGTTGGGGCTGAGGCTGAGGTTGGGGCTGAGGCTGAGGTTGGGAAACGGGAGATTCGGTCGGAGCCGCCCCTCTCGGAGTTCCGCAAGATGTGCAGAAAGCCGCGCCATCAGCAAGTACGCTTCCGCACTTCATACATACGTCCTCTTTGACAGTTTCTTTTACGGGCTCTTCTTCAGGTTGCCGGACAACGACCACTTCCTCGGGTGCTTTTGATCCGCAGTTGGTGCAGAACGCCGCACCGGGTGCTATATCCGCACCGCATTGATCACATTTCTTTGGCATGATAACACCTCCGTATCATTCATTCGGTAACATATCCGCAGTTATTCCTGCATCCGCCAAACTCTTGACCGAGGTATCGTATTTAACGACCTCGATAAGGGTAAACGCGTTCTGTGCAAAGAGCAATCCCGTATCGCGGCTCAGCCAGTATTCGGCCGTGCTCTGAGTGGAGGTTATTTTGATACACTGCGAGCCGGCTATCGTCTTTGTTGTTGACTGATCTTCCACCATATAGTTCGTCTTTGTATAAAAGAGATAGTTCATAGAACTCTTCAAAGCCTTATCTACGCCGTATCTGTCAAGTACTTTATCCGCCTTTATCCACATGATCGAGTCGCCTAAGCTCATACCGTTATATCTCGTCCAGGTCTTTGCGGATGCATCGTACTTGAAATAGGTCTTCGACAATGCGCCGGAATCAAAATAGTAATCCTCGCCGATCTTGGTTACCTTATAGGTAATTTTGCTGTCGGGATTTGATGAATATGCGTACGTATATTCAATATAGGCGTTTGTCGGAAGTGTAAAGCCCGGTCCCTCGTATTTTTCATAATCAACGTAAAAGGTTCCGTAATTCTCGCCAAACGAAAGCGAGACTTCTACCTGATCGTAGTTATCGAAGATCATCGAGTACTTAGCTCTTTCTGATGTCTTGGTAGTTTCCTCAAAGCCTGCGGCGCGCATTGCGGCGCACCAAGTCTCAACCGCTTCGGTATCAAGGTTATTTCTGATGTAAATGTAGTTGTTCTCGACGTCAAAGACACGGCGGGGGGCTTCCGCTATTGCGGGAAGCAGCGCGGCAAACTCAGCGCCGTATTGTGTCTTTATGTGCTCTGCAGGCCATTCAAGACCCGTGAGCTCTTCCTTTTCAACCGTGATCGTAAGCCGTCCGCCGTAGCTGTCGTATTCCGCGGAAACGTTTGCATAGAGCCCGTTTCCGAGATCCTTTACATAGATGTATTCATCTGTATAGTCGCCCGCGGTCTTCGCATAGCCTGCGCTCTCGATCGATGCAAGCCAAGGATCAAGCTCCTCTTCCTCGGTCCAGGTCATATATACCGCGATGTGATCGAGATATTCCGAATATTCTCCCGGCTGCTCGTTTTTATATTCCGAGACTTCAAGCTCTTTGTAGTTGCCGCTGTAAGCGGGAAGAGCGATCGCCTTGCCGAAGAAGGCGTCTATCTGATCGCTCGGCCAAGCGGGAAGAAGGCTTCTGTCTGTGTAATGGTAAGCAAATTCAACGTACTGCATACCGTCAAGGTCATAAAACTCAAGCTCGAAATATCTGCTCTCATCACTGTTGTCGATCCATTGGAGCACCGCCTCGGGTCCCCAGCTTTCTGCCTCGCCCTCGACCATCGTATAACCCGACAGTTGGGAGCTAAGAGCATCTGCAAGCGCCAGAAAGTTTTCTTCATTGAGGTTTGCACTTCCGTTGAGGAGCATTCCGCCGTACTGAGCCTTTGCGCCGTCATTTGAAAGCGAGGGAAGTCCCACCGAGGTAACGAACGAAGGAAATTCGAGCTTTACGCCGGAATACTTTTCGATCTCCTTTATAAATTCGGTAGGACCCGACGTCATTCCCTCTATCAGCTCGTTATCGGTCATTGAAAAGGCGATCGTAAGCAGGTCGCCCTCCATTGCAATAACGGCGCCGTAAAGAACCTTATCCGTCGTGCGAGAGTAGGTAAGTGTATCCTCATTGGCTTCCCAGGAGGAAAAAGCCGAAGCGATATCCGCAAAGAATTCCTCCGCATTCACCTTGGGCTCGGTCATCGTAACCATATACATCGACATGCTCGAGCCGCCAATGGTTGCGCCCGCGTAGTCCTCGGCTTCGGGAAGCGTGATCTTTACGCCGAAAACGTCTTTGATATTTTTCTCTATAGTTTCCTTGTTGTCTGAATCCTCGATGTTTTCAAAACCTTCCTGTGCCTCACCGAAGTCCTCGGAATCTTTACCGCCTCCGAGATCACAAGAGACCATCGAAAACAACATAAACGCCACTATTAAAAACGTCAATATTTTTCTCATTGTATTTTCTCCAATTCAAAACGCTGTTACTTACCCTGCCACTCTTCCTCTGCGCCTTCATTTTCGGAGGTCACGATATCAGCGCCAGAGGGAATATCGATCTTATAGGGAGTTTCAAATTTCTTGCAGGTAAATTCTGTACTTCCCGAGCCCTCGGCACCTGCAGAAGCGCCGAGCTTCCAGGAAAGGCACATACCGGTTTCAATATCTATGCAGAAGGTATATTCCATACCGTATCCGAAAAGTCCGATAGAGTAGGAGAATTGATCACATTCTCTGCCCGCCACCTTTTCGCTCGTCTTCTTCATAGGTGCGCCCTCGAACATTTTATAATTCCCGAGGTAGCCGAAAAGCGCGATCGTGTAGTAGGAACAGCTTTCTTCCATCTGCTCTCGGGTGATGCCTGCTTCTTCATAGACGGTCTCTGTCATCAGCCACTTACCGTCCTCCTGTTTGGTGTATGTAACTGCTTTGGTATCGTCCGAGAAATCAACGATAAGCTCATCGCCGTCGCCGCAATAATAAAAAGCGGTGGGGGTTTCGGCATAGATGATCTTTTCGGCGGTGGGAGTTTCGCCTGTTTCGATATTTACGATGCTCATTTCTATGTAAATACCGTCCTCTTCCCTCATCTTCTTGAGGTTTTCTTCCATTTTCTCATAGTCGTAATCCATTGTTACACCCTCGTTGCCGCCCGTGAGTATCGATTCGAGATCGCAGGACGTAAGCGAGAGCAGCATAATAGCCGCGAGTAAAAGCGCAAACAGTCTTTTCATAGTTTTTTACTTCCTTTCTTACTTGAGTTTTGCTCCGCAGGAGGTACAGAATGCCGCTGTGGGAGCATTTTTGGTGCCGCACTGACCGCAGAAGACGGGGCTCTCTGCATTTGCAGTCGGAGCGGGAGGCGGTGAGGTGGTTACAGTCTGAGGCTGAACATATTCGAAAGCAGGAGCACCAGCTGCCGCAGCTCCCGCATAAGCCATCTCGGGGTTTTCTTCCTTTCCCTTATTGAAGAGTTCCTTGAATTTGCCCGAAAGTCCGCAAAGCTTTTCATAAAGATCAAAAGTGATCTCGGTCGTCTGTGCCGCTTCCATATAACCCGCCATAGTCTGGCAGAGGATAAAGCTGTCAAGGAACGCAAACTTGACCACCCATGTAAGCAGGCATGAGATAAGGAATGCAAGCAGTCCGCTCCAATCAAATACTCTGAAAAGCAGACCGATCGGGATAAAGATGACAATTACGGTCAGAATGACGGCAAGGATAACCTTGAGCATCGTCTTTGCCGCGTTTCCAAGCAGTTTTTTGATATTCTGTGCATAAACTACAACACCGTCACATGCGCTTTCAAATGCACCCTGTTCTTTCTTGTAGAATGTATAGCCAAGACAGCATTCGTCCACGTATCCCAAAGAGAGCTCGACAAAGAATTTTGCAAGGTCCGCAACCTTATCCATACCGGGTATAAAATCCAGGAAATCCGCAACCTTGCCAATACCTCGCTGGATCTGCTTTACAGCACCGCTGACCAGCTTATCTACCGCAAAAAATACGTTTGAGGTGACAAATCGCTCCTTGACGTTGCCTATGCCGTATTTTACCTGATTTGCGGGAACCTCACCCGTGACAGCCGCTTCGGCAATGACGGAAATATGCCCTGCCTTGACCATATATCCGAGATAGTGCATCACTGCAAAACGAACAACTCCGACAGCTCCGCACCAGATAAGAAATCCTACAACAATACCTCCGTCACCGAAAAGATAGCCGATTCCAAGACAAAGTGCAAGAATAATGCCGAGGATCAGCACCATAGCTCCGCCGAGCAAGAGCTTTGCCCAACAAAAAGGCAGTGTTTTAGTGAATAATTTTCCTGCTTTCATAAAAAGTAACCTCCGTTATTATCTGAATAAACTTTTAAAATTAAATGCTTGAGTAGGCTCGGTTTTTACATAATCGAAACCGCCCACAGGCTCGCCGACCGAAAAATAGATAGTTGGGGACTCCGCGCCTCCCTCGAAGCAATGCTCCGTGTCTGCACGGTAGCAAACATCTCCTATTTTTTTAAAAAGTATTTCCTCCGAAGGATACTGCCCGGCAGGGCGGAATCCTTCAGCTCGCAAAAGTGCTCGGTAATCTTCCACTGCTTTCTGCGCCAAATAGTTATTCGGGAAAGTAACGCAAAACCACAGATAACCGTCGTCCTGCTCAATGCAAGGGTCGCTTCCGCCGAGATTCCATTTAGGATAAGCGGGAAGCTTTGCATCCCACTCTGCCATAACGCCTGCAAATTGTGCAGCAGCTCTTTGTTCCTCGGCTATCGCAGAGGGAAGTTTAGTGCCGCACGCACTGCAAAATTTCATTCCGAGATCATTCTGCTTACCGCAACTTGTGCAGACAGCGCTTTCGGCAAGTGTCTGATCGGGCAACCTTGTACCACAACGGGGACAGAATTTGTTGTCCGCAGTTGCCGCCGTTTCGCAGGATGGGCATATCTTCATATTTTTGCTCACCTCTGTCACATATCCTTGCGCTGCGCGCTCAAGATTTGCCATTGCACCCTCGAATCCGCCGGGGGTGCTTTGAACTGTTTGATTATTTGATGCCGAATCAAGCCTTGCAGCTGTCTTATTTGCAAGCTCGGTCGCCTTGGGTTCGACCGCTGTGCGCACTGCCTTACCGACAGCCTGACTCACGCCGCGGCTGATTCCGCGCTTTATTGCTCTTTCAAGAAAACTCAACTCTTTTCCTCCTTTTCGTTTTTGAGCTTAAGGCACTCGATGCATATTCCCTGCTCATCTGCGAAGCAATCATCGCAGACCCGTCTGCCGCAGACGGGACAGAGGTTAAAAAAGATGAGAACCTCTTTGTTTGCTCTTTCGTATGCGTCCCCATGATCGCTTAGCCACAAAAGCTCCCGCGCTCGCCGTTCGGAGGCACTTATAAAAAGCTTGGGTTTAAACGGCGGCTTGAAGCTGTAGCTGACTGCCTTGACAGGCTTTGCGCATAGATCGCAAAAAAACGTGAATTTGAATGATTCGAGATCCGAATCATCCTGATATTTTTTTGTTACAGGTTCTAACATTGCTGCCTCCTTTCACGGGATATATAAACACGGCCTGACGCTATCCTTTAACGGATGACCGCTTTTATGACTTAATTATACCAAAAAAACGCAAAAAAAGTACCTACCGCAGGGGGGTAAAGCGGTAGGTACTGTGTATTTTTTGAATAATTTATTGCTTTTTTATGACTTTCGAAGTTTGCTATCGATTTTAATGAAAAGCTCGTCCTTGTTTGCAACGCCAAGCTTACCGTAGATCCTTCCCGCGTTGTCCTTGACTGTGGAGATGCTTATTCCAAGGTAATAACCGATCTCGCTCTGTTTTTTACCCTTGAGCAACTCGCAGAAAACTTCGAGCTCGCGGTTGGTCAACAGATGAGTTTCAGCGGTAGCGGCAACGATCTTTTCGATCTCCTCGTCGGTGTATCTCGTCTTGACGATCTTCTGCTCTGCTGCAGCTTCGGAGTTTGCCGCCATTTGTGCGGCTTGCGCTTCAGCTTCGGCTTTTTTCTTTTTGTTATAGATAAAGAACCAAACCGCGCCGCCTGACATCAAAAGAAGGACAGCGGAGATCACGATCACGAAAGCGGTGGGAAACTCGGATGGAAGCGTGACTGCTATCGGTTCGTAAAAAGCATAGTAGGTTACGTTCTCGTCGGTCATAAAGCTCGCGCCGTCGGTGAGCTGTTCACCTTCACCATTTGCAAGCGTGAACCATCCGACAAAGGTATACCCCGCACGTTCAATAACCTCAGGGAGAGAAAGTGCTTCGCCAAAGGTCTGCTCTGCTTCGGTCTTATTATAGCCAAAGTCGAAGGTTATCTTATAGGTATTTGGGGTATATACTGCATAAATGTCCACATTTTCGGTTTCATTGCCAACCACTAAAGGACTGCCCGGATCATAGTTCGTTTCTTCACCAAGTGTCCAAGAGGTCAGCGTGTATCCCGATTTTAACAGCTCGGGCAGTGTAGGTATCACGCCGGAAGGGATGGTTACCGTAAGCTTGCACTCGCCGTCCGCCAAGAATCGGAACGTTACGTCGTAATTGTTCGCGCCTACTGTAAATATGCCGTAATAATTTCTATCGCCCAACTTCTCCTTGATAAAATCGGTAGGAACCGTGGAAGCACGTACGAGACGTCCCTCCTCGTTGTACCATTCTGACGGGGCTGTACTGCCAAAATAGTTGTATCCGTTCTCCTCGGTGGGTTGCTCTGTTTTGGGCAGATGCGTTTTGTATATACCGTCAACAACCAGATTTCCGTAATATTCGAGATAGCTTATATCAAAGAAATCGGTGTACCACGAATACCAAAGCCATCTGTCCTCACCGTATCCCATATAGTCGGACATATTCATTTTGCAGGTATTGCCCTCTATCGTGCAGAACAGCAGCTCAACCGAGCGCGTGCTATAATCCAAAGAAGGATTATAATCCGTGTAGATCGCACCCATTGCGTTTTCTGCGTAATTTTTGCGAATCTCGGTGTTGCTTATGGTTACGTTCGTTGCGCCGTTGAGATATATCGCGCCGCCAAGTCCCTGCTCACTGCATAATCCGAGATTGCCTGACGCACTCTCGGTTTCGGGAATTGCTTTGTTTTCGTTTATATAGCAGTCCTCAATATCCGCGCTTGATATAAGAATGCCGATTGCTCCGCCAAACGATGCCTTGTTTCCGATAATCATACAATTACGAACGGTAAGAGAGGAGTCGTCGTCACATCCGATTGCACCGCCGCTCAGCTTATCCGCCCAAAATCTTTCGCCGCCGTAATAATAATTTGCGTCGTTCTTCTCGAAAACGCATCCCTCAAAGGTAGCAACGGTATTTTTCACGTATACCGCTCCGCCGCCGACCGCATTTTGAACAAAGCCTGATTTGTTTTCCTTAAAGCTGCAATCCTTCACGTTAAGCGTTACGTTCTTGCCGGTTGCTTCAACGTAGACTGCACCGCCGCCGTACAGTGAGGCGTTGGACGAAAAGCTGCATCCCTCCAGATTCAGTTCCAACCGATACGGCACGTTGTCGCCGTGTTCCGCTTCAATAGAGGGAGTCAGCGTATAATCCCCATAAAACGCGCGGATGGCGGGACCGTACGTATGCATATAATTCTTGAATTCGCAATTTTTGAAGCTTGCAACCCCGTTACCATTGCACTCAACGGCATACTGATTCTTCAGTGGATACGGGGATAATTCCTCGCCCAAACTATCGTAGGAAAGCTTCCAATCCTCATCTGTCAGCGTGCCTGTGTCAAGTCTCTCGTCGAAGATGATACCCTCAAAAACAAACGACGAGCGGTCGCCGCCGATCTTCGTGCCACTCAGTATAAAGCTCGCGCCCCAAAAGACGGCGTTTCCGTCAGTCTTTCCGTTTTTGACCGTAACGCTTTTATCGATCGTGATCCTTTCAACCGTATTAACCGCGCCCGTATAAGGAAGCTCAAAGTCGATATCTCCGACGAGAAGCGTATCGCCGTCCTTTGCGTCCCTGAGTGCCTTTTCAAACTCTGCCCTCGTGGTGATCAGCTTTGTTTCCTGCGCGGACACCGCCATGGGCAACACAGAAAATATAAGACTCACGATCAGAAGTGCCGTAAATAAGCGCGTCATGTTTTTTCGTTTCATACAGACTCCACCTCACAAAATTCAATTTGATGCAAACAGTTGGTCTATCTACCGTATTATAACATAAATTTTGCTTTATTTCAAGGTCTGTAATAAAAAACAAATAATTATTGTTAATACTATAATCAACCAAACAGTTTACGGAGGTTTACATGGATAATATATGCGTATTAATATCGCAGAAAAGAAAAGAACGCGGTCTGACACAATCGGAGCTTGGGGCGATGCTCGGTATATCAGGAAAGGCTGTTTCCAAGTGGGAACGGGGACTATCAAAGCCTTGTGACGAGCATTTGGAGAAGCTTATCGACCTGCTTGGTTTACCGGTCGAAACACCAATAACGCCGAAAAAAAAGGAATGTGTACCCAAAACTACTTTTTTATCTACCGTTCGTAAAGAGTTTATCCGAATCCTCGCTACGGGTGTGATGATCGGCGTATGTGTATGCAACTTGGCAGGAACGATATCAACCGAGTCGACCGTGGTTTCCCTCGGTTTCTCGGTCGCTCTTTTCTGCTTTGGTACAATGGTTAAAGGATAAAAAGAAAATCGCTACCCTCGAAGGATAGCGATCTATTATAATTACTTCATTTTTATGATCTTTTCAACATCGGATATATCGATATATCCTTTTTCTTTTGCGCTATCCTCGCCCTTTTGAATCTCGCGCATCAGTTCGGCAATTGCCTTTTTGATATCTTCGGTAGCTATATCACTTCATCTCCTTGTAGCGTTTCTTATACATCGGCTTGAGGTAGTTCTTCTGCATATCTCGCATAGAGCCAAAAAATGCTTCCTCGGATTTGGACATAATATGACGCTCGTCCTTAAGGCAGATAAGCTCCAACGTGCAGAAAAGATCTGCAACTTGAAACAGCCTGTAATCTGCGGGCATTACCTTACGGAACTCCGCTTGCGGAAGCATAACCGTGAATACAGATGCCAAGAGCTTGTTCAACTCAACTTGTCCGTTATCGTAGTAAACGATGATCTTATCAAACCCCGCAAAGAAGGCGTATTCCTCGCGAATAAATGCCGAGAGTTGCTTGGAGAGTGCCACTGTCAAGCTGAGCGAGTCCGACATATGCTTCTTCTCAACCGAAAAGGTAATGTAGGATATCTCACAGTTCTTTGCAAATGTTAAAATGCGGTTGAGGCATTTTCTACGTTCTGTTATTGAAAGATTTTGATAATCTTCTTCGCGGCGGATAATAGGGCCTGCGTGGAAACAATGCTTCATGTCAAATCCAACATCTGTGAGTCCGTGTTCCAAATGACTGATCTGATCCTCGATGGAATTGCTTTGATCATGGAATACGAGTGTAAACAAATAAAATGGTGTGTGCGGCTCGTATGAACCGAAATCGCCCGACTCGTCAACGAATATACTTAGTTCGTTCATCATTCACACTCCATCCAAAACAAAATGGCGGGGAACATCCCCGCCGCAGGTGGACCCGGGTCTTACGACCAGCCCGTTTTCCTTGTCTGTATTATACCATACTTTTAAGAAAAATGCAATACCTTTTATCGAAAAAAATATTTCATTTTGCTTACGGGATTTCCACCCGATAATAGTATATGCATAGACAAGGGATTTAATACGAGAATCAGTTACTTGGAAAATATTTTCTTTCGTTGCTTTAAGTATAGAGCAGTTCATTGGCGACGATTTCCTCTGCCTGCGCTTGGACGTTGTTCATCATCTGCACCCACCGCATTTGATCGGTTGCTTTGAGGTGTTCGTCTATGCCTTGTGGCTTGGCAAGCTCTACTGTCAGAGAGGTCAGCATTTCGTGTGCCTGTTCGTCTACGTCGGCAAGGTAGGCGTTTAGCCGTCCTTCACCGAGCAGGGTGGAGTACCTTCCGCGACGGTGTTGCTTGAGATAGTCAAGATGCATCTTACCGTATTTGCCGATGGGCTTCTGTTCGGGTAGCTCCACGTCGGGAACGAGATTGCCGTTTTCCTCGCGGTATGTACCTCCGAGCTGTTCGTAGATGGTTTTTGCTTCTTTCATTTTGTTTGTTCCTCCGTACGTTTATTTCATCAAAACCTTTATACCGTAAGGGAAAACGCGTACTTGACGGTTATCTTGTGTCCTTGCGATATTCGGTTGCGACGTTCAAATCTCATAGTTCGTACGGGGTTCATATTGTTAACCATCTGACCGCCGATGGAACCTGCCTGACGAGCGGTGAGGTCACCGTTGTAGCCCTGGTTAAGATTAACTCCTACTTCGCTTGCTGCC
>JAZODH010000076.1:0-13922 GCA_045596925.1 Eubacteriales bacterium | reverse complement strand
CGCGGACAGCCACGGGATCGATATCGTACGCGGCGCACTGACCTGCGCCCAGCTTTGAGGCGCAGATAGCGAGGATTCCGCTTCCCGTTCCCACGTCAAGCATATTACAGCCTTTCGTCGTGTACTTTTCAAGCAGTTCGATAACAAGGCGCGTCGTCTCGTGAGTTCCCGTGCCGAACGCCATTCCGGGATCCATGCGGACCACAACGTCGTCCTCTTTCGGCTCGAATTTCTCCCACGCGGGAACGATGACCATGTGCTTACCTATACGGACAGGCTTATAATAAGCCTTCCAGGCGTTTGCCCAGTCGTCCTCGTTTACACCGATAGTTTCAATTTTTCCGTCTATATTTGCGTACGCCAAGCGTTCGCGAATAAACGATATAGCATCCGTGGGGCTTTTCTCAACGGGCAAATAGATAGAAACCGAGGCAATGGTCTTATCAGCGTTGAGAATGCTCTCGTCGATAAGGTCGCCGTAAACGCTTTTCAGATCAATGTCGCTGTAATCCTCGATCTGAAGATTGTTATCAAGCATGCTCATGACCGCAACCGTCTCGTCAAGATTTTCAAGCTTGACCGTAACCTTTATTTGTGTCCAATCCTGTACGTTCATGGTTTTCTCCTCCTTTATCCGAAGATCTTCTTAAAAAATCCCGTCTTTTTTGCGTAATTGCTGTCGCCGCAGCTGTCGGCGAAATCACGCATCTTTTCTTTCTGTTTTTCGCTGAGATTTTTGGGTATCTCCACCACCACACGGAACACAAGGTCGCCCTTGCGGGTGGAATTTACGTACTTGATGCCCTTTTGCTTCAGAGTAAACTCAGTATTTGGCTGTGTTCCCTCGGGGATCTTGAATTTCTCGTTACCCTCAAGTGTGGGGACCTCGATCTCCGCGCCCAGCGTTGCCTCGGCGACCGTGATCGGCACGTCGCAATAGATATTATAGCCGTCGCGTTCAAATATCTTATGGTCCTTTACCATCACCTGGATAATAAGGTCGCCGGCACTGCCGCCGTTGCGTCCGTCAGAGCCTTGACCGCGAATGGCAATGCGCTCGCCGTTGTCAATGCCCGCGGGGATCGACACCTCAAACTTTTTAGATACCTTGACGTAGCCCGTTCCACGGCAGTTGGTACAGGGGGACTTGATTATCTTACCCTGTCCTCGGCAGTTTGAGCAGGTCTGTGTGGTCTGGAAAGCCATGCCGCCAAGATGCTGATTGACTCTCACCTGACCCGAACCGCGACAGTTTGAGCAAGTCTCGGCACTTGTCCCCTTAGCGGCACCCGAACCCGAGCACTCGTCGCACTTCTGAATACGGTTATAAGTAATTTCCTTTTTAACACCGAATGCGGCTTCTTCAAACGTAACCGTCACGCGGACGCCTACGTCCTCGCCCTGCACGGGCGCGTTTCTGCGACGGGACGAGCCACCGCCGAATCCTCCGCCAAAGAAGGAGCTGAAAATATCCGAAATATCTCCGAAATCTCCAAAACCGCCGAATCCTCCGCCACCAAAGCCCGAAGATGGGTCAAAGGCCGCATGACCAAACTGATCGTACTTGGATTTCTGCTCGGGGTCGGAGAGCACGGCGTAAGCCTCGTTTACTTCCTTGAATTTCTCCTCAGCTTCCTTGTCGCCGGGGTTGAGGTCGGGGTGGTATTTCTTTGCAAGCTGACGGTATGCCTTCTTTATAGCATTGTCGTCCGCGCCCTTGTCAAGCCCCAAGACCTCGTAAAAATCTCTCTTTTCTGCCATTACACGTTTTTCCTTAAATTCCGATTAAAATGCCACGGGGCTGACACACCGTAAACGGTGCGTCAGCTCCTTTGTTGTTATTACTTATTGTCGCCTGTCTTATCTTCGTAGTCGGCGTTGTAGTAAGTGCCGCCATTGTCGCCTGCGCCCGCATTGCCATCAAAGCCTGCACCGGGATTTCCCTGTGCGCCGCCCTGCTGAGCGTAGAGCTTCTCGGAGATAGCGTAGAAGGACTTCTCAAGAGCCTCTGTATCAGCCTTGATAGCCTCTGTGTCACCGCCTGCAAGTGTTGTGCGAAGCTTTTCGATAGCGTCCTTTACGGGCTGCTTATCCGCGTCGCTCACCTTGTCGCCAAGCTCGCCCAGAGCCTTCTCGGACTGGAAGATGAGAGATTCGGCATGGTTCTTTGCGTCAACTGCATCCTTGAGCTTCTTGTCTTCCTCTGCGAACTTCTCTGCGTCCTTTACAGCCTTATCGATATCCTCCTGGCTCATGTTTGTGGAGCTGGTGATAGTGATGTGCTGTTCCTTGCCCGTGCCCTTATCGGTCGCGGTTACGTTTACGATACCGTTTGCGTCGATATCAAAGGTTACCTCGATCTGAGGAACTCCGCGGGGAGCCGCGGGAATACCGTCAAGGTTAAAGCGGCCCAGCGTCGTGTTGCCCGAAGCCATCTCACGCTCACCCTGGAGAACGTGGATCTCAACGGATGTCTGTCCGTCAGCGGCGGTGGAATAAACCTGGCTCTTCTTTACGGGGATAGTCGTATTTCTGTCAATGATCTTGTTGAATACGCCACCAAGGGTCTCGATACCAAGAGACAGAGGTGTAACGTCAAGGAGAAGAAGGTCCTTTACCTCGCCGCCAAGAACGCCTGCCTGAATAGCCGCGCCCACAGCTACGCACTCGTCGGGGTTGATGCCCTTGAAGGGATCCTTACCGATGAGCTTCTTAACTGCTTCCTGAACTGCGGGGATTCTTGTGGAACCGCCCACCAGAAGCATCTTGTCGATCTGACCTACGGAAATGCCCGCGTCAGCCATAGCCTTCTTTGTGGGGATCATCGTTCTCTCAACAAGATCTGCCGTAATTCTGTCGAACTCGGCTCTGGTCAGCGTTGCCTCAAAGTGGAGAGGACCTGCCTGTGTTGCTGTGATAAAAGGAAGATTGATATTTGTGCTGGTCATGCCCGAAAGCTCGATCTTAGCCTTTTCAGCCGCGTCCTTCAGTCTCTGCATTACCATCTTATCCTGGCGCAGGTCGATGCCGTTCTCTGCCTTGAACTTATCTGCCATCCAGTCGATGATCTTCTGGTCGAAGTCGTCACCGCCGAGCTTTGTATCGCCGTTTGTTGCAAGAACCTCGAAAACTCCGTCGGAGATCTCAAGGATAGAAACATCGAACGTACCGCCGCCAAGGTCGAATACCATGATTCTCTGGTCGTTTTCCTTATCCATACCGTAAGCAAGAGCTGCGGCGGTAGGCTCGTTTATGATACGGAGGACCTCAAGTCCTGCAATCTTACCTGCATCCTTTGTTGCCTGTCTCTGTGCGTCCGAGAAGTATGCGGGAACTGTGATAACGGCCTGGTTTACTGAAGTACCCAGATAAGCCTCTGCGTCAGCCTTCAGCTTCTGAAGGATCATTGCGGATATCTCCTGGGGTGTGTAGTTCTTATCGTCGATGGACACCTTTTTAGCGGAACCCATGTCACGCTTGATAGAGATGACAGTACGGTCGGGGTTTGTGATAGCCTGACGCTTTGCCACCTGACCTACCATTCTTTCGCCTGTCTTGGAGAAAGCTACGATAGAGGGAGTCGTTCTTGCTCCTTCGGGGTTGGGAATAACGATAGGCTCACTGCCCTCGTATACCGCAACGCAAGAGTTTGTTGTACCAAGATCTATACCGATTATTTTTGCCATGATTCATTTCCTCCTAAAGAAATTGTATGTTTATTTTATAAAATTATTTTCAGTTTGCTACTTTTACCATTGCGTAACGGAGAACTTTATCCCCGCGCATATATCCCTTTTGCAGGACCTCAACGATCTCGCCCTCACCGTAGGCATCGTCCTCAACGTGCATTACAGCATTGTGGAGATTGGGGTCAAACAATTTATCCTCGGGCATATCAATGGCAACGACGCCAAGCTTTTCAAGGGTGTCGCAGAAAGCCTTGAGGGTCATTTCAACGCCCTTTGAAACGTTTTCCGCGTCCTTGTATGAAGCGGCTCTCTCCAGGTTGTCGATCACCGGGAAAAGCTCGCCCAGCGCATCAGCGTAGGCATCGGCGTAAATTGTCTCCTTCTCCTTTGCGGAGCGGCGGCGGAAGTTGTCGTATTCCGCTATCATGCGCATGTATTTGTCATTTGCTTCGTCAAGCTCTGCCTGCTTCTTTTCAAGCTCACTTTCAAGCGCCTTTATCTTTTTCTTGTCGCCCTTTTCGGCTTTGGGCGCAGGCTGTTCCTTTACGTTCTCCTGCTCTGCCGTGTTTTTTGTCTCTTCCATTATATCCTCCATGTGTCTTTACTTTTTCTCCGTCTTGCCGTCCGAGAGCAGATTGCCGCCCATCGCACCTCCGCCCATAGCCTCGGCTATTGCTGTAATGGTGGAAAGCACCTTGGCGTAATCCATTCTGGTGGGGCCTAAAACGCCGATTGCTCCGATGGCTTTGCCGTTGCTCTTGATGGTCTTGAATACAAACGAGGAATTGTTCATAACGTCAAGTGCACTCTCTTTTCCGATAAGCACCCGCATATCCTCACCCTCGCTGTCCGAAACGATATTGAGAATGTCGTCCTTGCGCTCAAGCAGTCCGATAATGTCCTTGAGCTGTCCAACGTCCGAATATTCGGGATACTGGAGCAGATGGTCGATACCCGAGCAATGAAGCTCGCCACCGTTTATCTCGCTGAGAACATCATAGACGTTCTTTATGATGTCTCCCGAAAGGCTGCGGAGCGCGCCCGTCATACCCTCGAATTTCATTACAGCTGGCAGTGATATATGCTCGGCAGGAAGTCCGGCGAAGCAGGCGTTCAGCGCGTCTGCCAGCCTTTCGGCGCTTTCCTTTGTGACCTCTGTGTCACAGCGGATATTCTTTGATCTGAGTTTTCCGACCGATGGGAGCATGACAATAATAAAGTTATGCTCATCAAGGTACATTATCTCAAATCGGTTGATAAACGCCGAGGCAGGTCGGGGCTTTATTGCAATTCCCGTGTAATTTGTGACCGAGGAAACGATCTTCGACGCCATTTCAAGCATCTTATCCGATTCAACGGCTCTCACGTCTCCCATTTCCCGCAGCTCTGCGATCTCCTGGGAAAGCACGCCGTTTTCCGTTGCAAGGGAGTCAACGTAAAAGCGGTAGCCCAGGTGTGTGGGAATTCTTCCCGAGGAGGTGTGAGGCTGTTCAAGGTAGCCAAGCTCCGCAAGCTCTGCCATTTCGTTTCGCACAGTTGCGGACGAGCAGGAAATGCTTTCGTTTTCCAGCACCGTCTTTGAGCCCACCGGCTCGCCGTTTGCAATATACGCTTCGATGACTGTTCTGAGAATAAGCTTTTTTCTCGCGCTCAATTCAGCTCCGCATTGGCTCACTTGCTTTCACCTCCCGATTTAGCACTCTTTTCTTCCAAGTGCTAATCCATGCTTAATGTACCACTTTTATCCGTTTTTGTCAAGAACTATTTCGCACTTTTTTGTTAACTAATTGTAAATACCGCCTATTCCATATAAAACAAGCGATTTTTCGCTCTTTTACAGCAAAAAATAAAAACGGCAAAGGCTTCTTTTTCAGCCTTTGCCGTTTTGAGGGAAATTATTCGTTGTTTTTGAAATTTGTACCTATTTTTAGCACTCGCAAGTATCAACCGTTAAATTTTCTCGCGTGCAAGCACCTTTTTCAGATACTGACCCGTGTAAGAGCGGTCGTTTTCAGCCACCTGCTCGGGTGTACCCGTGGCAACTATCCGTCCGCCGCCGTCACCGCCCTCGGGACCGAGGTCGATTATATGGTCGGCGGTCTTGATGACGTCCAGATTATGCTCGATAACGAGAATAGAATTACCCGCGTCGCAGAGCTTCTGCAAGACCTGAATGAGACGGTCAACATCGGCGGTGTGAAGTCCCGTGGTAGGCTCGTCAAGGATATAGAGGGTCTTGCCCGTGCTTCTCTTTGAAAGCTCGGTGGCAAGCTTTACGCGCTGTGCCTCGCCACCCGAAAGGGTGGTGGAGGGCTGTCCGATCTTGATATAGCCAAGTCCCACGTCGACGATGGTTTTGAGGCGGTTGACGATCTTCGGGATCCCGTCAAAGAGCTTTACTCCCTCCTCCACCGTCATATCAAGCACGTCGGAAATGCTCTTATCCTTATATTTCACCTCAAGGGTCTCGCGGTTATAGCGTCTGCCGTGGCAAACGTCGCACTTGACGTAAACGTCCGGCAAAAAGTGCATCTCGATCTTCTTTACGCCGTCGCCCTCGCAGGCCTCGCACCGTCCGCCCTTGGTGTTAAAGGAGAAGCGTCCCGAGGAATATCCTCTCGCCTTTGCATCGGGAGTTTTAGCAAAAAGATCGCGGATATCCGCAAAAACGCCCGTGTAAGTTGCAGGATTTGAGCGGGGTGTTCTGCCGATGGGGCTTTGGTCGATGCAAATGACCTTATCGAGATTTTCGACCCCCTCAATACGGGTATGCAGACCGGGATAGGTCATGGCACGGTTCAGATGTTTTGCCAGAACAGGGTGGATGATCCCGTTTACAAGGGAGGATTTTCCCGACCCCGAGACGCCCGTGATGCAAACAAAGCACCCGAGAGGAATATCTACCGTCAGATCCTTCAGATTGTGTTCTTTAGCGCCTACCACCGTCAGGAGATTGCCATTCCCTGCACGGCGCACTGCAGGCACCTCTATCATGCGTCGACCGCTGAGATAATCACCTGTTACGGAGTTTTTATTCTTCATTATTTCCTTGGGGGTTCCCACCGCCACCAGCTCTCCGCCGCGGATGCCCGCACCCGGCCCGATATCTACGATGCAATCGGATTCCAGCATAGTCTCCTCGTCGTGCTCGACCACAAGGACGCTGTTTCCAAGGTCTCGGAGCTTTTTGAGGGTGGCAATAAGCTTTGAGTTATCCCTTTGGTGCAGTCCGATGCTTGGCTCGTCAAGGATATAGAGCACGCCGACCAAAGACGAGCCGATCTGTGTTGCAAGGCGTATCCTCTGTGCCTCGCCGCCCGAGAGAGTACCTGCCCTGCGGGTAAGCGTCAGATAGTCAAGTCCCACGCTCACAAGAAAGCCCAGACGGGCTTTTATCTCTTTGACGATCTCACGGACGATCTCCTGCTCCATTTCACTAAATGTCATCCTTTGGACTGCGTCAAGAGCGTCCTTTACGGAAAGAGAGCAAAACTCATGAATATTCAGACCGCCCACCGTCACCGCCAAAATAGTCGGAGACAGACGTGCTCCCTTGCATTTGGGGCAGTCTCGCTCAATAATGAACTCCTGGTAATATTCGTTACCGTACATATTCATGCGGGCTTCGATCATAGGGATAAGCCCGTCGAATTTGGTGGTCTGGTCGTGTGCCTCGCCGCCGAAGTAGCGGGTTATGCGGTATTTTTCATCGCCCGAGCCGTAAAGCAGGATCTCAAGCTGCTTCTCATCGTAATCCTCGATGGGCGTATCAAGCGAAAATCCGAATCTTTCGCCTACCGCGCTGAACAGAGGACCGTTCCAGCTTTCCTCTTCAAGAGTTTTGAAGCCGTTTACGGCAATCGCGCCGCCTGACAGGGATAAGCTTTTATCGGGAATGACCTTTTCCGTCGAAATGGTGCTCATGGTGCCGATTCCCGCGCAATGAGGGCAGGCGCCCTGGGGATTGTTGAACGAGAACATTCTCGGCTCAAGCTCGCCGAATGAAATACCGTGCTCCTCGCAGGCATAGCTCTGAGAAAAGCTGATCTCCTCGGGATCGCCCTCTCGCGGCACGGTAGAGATTATCAGGTGTCCTTCGGACAAGGACAGAGCGTTTTCCACCGAGTCGGTCAAACGCGAGCGAATGTCGTTGCGCATTACAAGTCGGTCCACAACAACGTCGATCGAGTGCTTTATGTTCTTGTCGAGCTTTATTTCCTCGGAAAGCTCGTACATATTGCCGTCCACGCGGACGCGCACGTAACCGCTCTTTTTCGCTGCAGCAAACTCCTTTTCGTGCATACCTTTTTTGGCTCTGACCACGGGAGAAAGCACCATAAAGCGCGTTCCCTCGGGCAATGCCATTATGCGGTCGATTATCTGATCCGTGGTCTGCTGACGAATTTCTTTTCCGCAGACCGGACAGTGAGGCACGCCCACTCTTGCGTAAAGAAGACGCAGGTAGTCGTAAATTTCCGTCACCGTTCCCACCGTTGAGCGTGGATTTTTGGAGGTGGTCTTCTGGTCGATGGAAATTGCGGGAGAAAGCCCCTCTATGCTGTCAACGTCGGGCTTATCGAGCTGTCCGAGGAACATTCGAGCATAGGAAGACAGGGACTCAACGAAGCGTCTGTGTCCCTCTGCGTATATGGTATCAAAAGCAAGGGAAGATTTGCCCGAGCCGGAAAGTCCCGTTATGACCACCAGCTTATCGCGGGGAATGGTCACGTCGATATTTTTCAGGTTGTGCATTCTTGCGCCCTTGATTATCAGTTGTGATTTCGTACTCATTTGGCTCCTTTAAGCTCCCTTATCTTATCGCGCAGGAACGCCGCCTGCTCAAATTCAAGATTCTTTGCCGCCGCCTTCATCTCTGCCGTCAGACGATCGATAAGTGCCTCTTTATCCTTTGCGGAAAGGGGCTTTTTATCGGTCTTTCTACCTGTCTTTGCCTTGATCTTGCCCTCATTTTCGGGCTTGACGCCAAGGTCGATCAGATCGCGGATTCCCTTGATTATGGTCTTTGGAATAATGCCGTTTTCCTTATTATATTTATCCTGTATCTCGCGGCGGCGGTTAGTCTCATCTATCGCCGCGCGCATTGACCTGGTTATGGTGTCGGCGTACATGATGGCCTTACCCTCTGCGTTTCTCGCCGCGCGGCCGAAGGTCTGTATCAGCGCAGTTTCAGAGCGCAAAAGTCCCTCTTTATCCGCATCGAGAATAGCAACCAGGGACACCTCGGGTATATCGAGACCCTCGCGGAGCAGGTTGATTCCAACAAGGACATCGAAAACGCCGAGGCGCAGATCGCGGATTATCTCGGTACGCTCCATGGTTTCCACGTTGTGGTGGATATATTTTACACGGAGACCGTTTTTCTCGAAATAATCGGTCAAGTCCTCTGCCATTTTCTTGGTAAGGGTCGTAACGAGCACTCGTTCGCCGCGCTCGGCACGGACTCTGATCTCGCCCATAAGATCGTCCACCTGTCCTTCGATGGGACGCACCTCGATCTGAGGATCAAGGAGCCCCGTGGGACGTATTATCTGCTCGGCAATATCGGAGGAATGCTCACGCTCGTAGTCGGCGGGGGTTGCGGAGATAAATACCGTCTGATTCAGCTTACTTTCAAATTCCTCAAAGCTCAGTGGTCGGTTATCAAAAGCCGAGGGCAGACGGAAGCCGAACTCTATAAGGTTGGTCTTTCTCGCTCTGTCGCCGCCGCCCATGCCCCTTACCTGTGGCAAGGTCATGTGCGACTCGTCCACAAAAAGCAGAAAATCACGCGGAAAATAGTCAAGAAGCGTGTGAGGAGTGGAGCCGGGTTCCCTGCCCTCAAGGATCCTCGAATAGTTTTCAACACCCGAGCAAAAACCGATCTCGCGGAGCATTTCTATGTCGTATTTCGTTCTTTGCTCTATTCTCTGCGCTTCGATTAGCTTGTTACAGCTCTCAAAATACTCCTTGCGCTCGATCATCTCACGCTCGATCTCGGAAAGTGCCGCTTCCCTTTTCTCGTCGGAAACGGCGTAGTGGGTCGCGGGGAAAATGACGGCATAGGAAAGCTCTTTTAAAAGCTCACCCGTCAGCACGTTCACCTCGGAAAGACGGTCGATCTCGTCACCAAAGAACTCCACGCGGATCGCTCTTTCGCCCGACTTTGCAGGGAGAATTTCAACAGTATCGCCGCGAACACGGAATTTATCACGGACGAAATTTATATCGTTTCGCTCGTAGCTGATAGAAACAAGACGGGAAATCAGTTCCTCACGAGACATAGCCATACCGGGACGCAAAGATATCTGCAGATTGTTATATTCAACAGGGTCACCCAAGCTGAAAATGCAGGAAACGCTGGCGACGATAATTACGTCGCGGCGTTCGAAAAGCGAGGAGGTGGCGCTGTGTCGGAGCTTGTCTATCTCGTCATTTACAAGGGCGTCCTTCTCGATATAAACATCCTTGCCGGGGATATACGCCTCGGGCTGGTAATAATCATAGTAGGATACGAAATATTCAACCGCGTTCTCGGGAAAAAACTCGCGGAACTCGGAGCAAAGCTGTGCCGCCAGGGTCTTATTGTGAGCGAGAACGAGAGTAGGACGGTTGACCTTTTCAATAATATTCGCCATGGTAAAGGTCTTGCCCGAGCCTGTAACGCCAAGCAACGTCTGCATTTTTTCGCCGCGCTTGATGCCTTCAACCAGCTTTTCGATAGCCTGCGGCTGATCACCCGTAGGCTTGAAATCCGAAACAAGCTTAAAGTCCATTTTTCTCCCTTCCCCGCTCAAAAAACCTCATGCGGAATTTTTTTGTCTTTATTATTGTTGCCTATCTTATTTATTATACCAAAATCGGAACGGATTGTCAACAGATATTATAAATATGAGGTATGATATTCTTCAATCTTTTTGATAAAACCGAGGCAGATATTTTTGCATGAATATTTCAGACAAGTAGGTGCCGTCTCTCAGTTTAAATGCGTTTGGAAGCTCGGCAACAACGGCAAAACCGAATTTTTCATACAGGTGTCTTGCACGGTCGTTGCCCTCAACGAACTGCAACTCAAGTATCTCGATATCGTATTTTTCCGCTTCTGCAACAAGCTCGGAAAACATGGCGGAGCCAATACCCAGATTCCAGTATTCCTTAAGCAAAGCTATACCTACAACTGCTCTGTGACCGTCCTTCACGTTGGTTTTGTATCGTATATCGCAATGACCTGCCAATTCGCCGTCAACATAGCACGCTATACCCATATTATCATTGGAAGAACGAAGATTTTCTATCCATTTTTTCTCCTGCTCTATGTCGATCTCCCATTCCTCGGGATAACGGGTGAGAAAATCTGTCTCGCCGCTGGCTTTCTTTATATATTCGAGCATTTTTTCCGCATCTTCGACGCAGGGGCTTTTCAAAACCGCCGTTCTGCCGTCTTTCAGGGTTATTTTCTTTTCTTCGAATATCATTTTACATCTCCTTTCAAAAAACTTCACCGCCGCAGGCAAAAGTCTGCGGCGGTATTTTAAAATTATCAGAACAGACCGCTGATGCGTCCTTCGGAATCAACGTCGATCTTCTCGGCCGCAGGGACCTTGGGCAGACCGGGCATTGTCATGATGTCGCCTGTCAGAACAACGACGAATCCTGCGCCCGCAGAAACCTTTACGTTCTTTACAGTAACCGTAAAGCCCTCGGGTGCGCCGAGCTTTGTGGGATCGTCCGAGAAGGAATACTGCGTCTTTGCGATACAAACGGGCGCCTTGCCAAATCCGAGATTTTCAAGAGCGTCCACCTGCTTTGATGCCGCAGGTGTGAAGACAACACCGTCACCGCCGTAGATCTTCTTTACAACGGCCTCGACCTTTGCACGGAGCGAGAGATCATCGCTGTAAGAGAACGTGAACTGAGAGTTATCCTCTTCCTCGCAAAGGCGTACCACCTCACGTGCCAGCTCCTCGCCACCCTTACCGCCTTCTGCCCAAACGGTAGAAAGCACTACGTTTACGCCCAACTCACGGCAACGCTTGATGATGAGATCAACCTCGGCGTCGGTATCCGTGGGGAAACGGTTTACAGCAACAACAGAAGGAAGTTTATACACGTTCTTGATGTTCGAAACGTGGCGAAGCAGGTTGGGTATTCCCTTTTCGAGAGCTTCAAGATTTTCCTCGCCGAGCTGAGTTTTCAGCAGTCCACCGTGCATTTTCAGCGCTCTGATCGTTGCAACAACTACAACTGCGTCGGGACGAAGTCCTGCCATACGGCACTTGATGTCAAGGAACTTTTCGGCGCCCAGATCACCGCCAAAGCCTGCTTCGGTAACTGCATAGTCACCCATGTGCATAGCCAGGCGGGTTGCCATAACAGAGTTACAGCCGTGTGCGATATTGGCAAAGGGACCGCCGTGAACGAACGCGGGAGTGCCCTCAAGGGTCTGAACGAGATTGGGCTTGATCGCATCCTTTAAGAGCGCGGTCATAGCGCCCACAGCCTTCAGATCGCCTGCAGTCACCGGCTTATCATCGTATGTATAGCCAACGATTATCTTAGAAAGTCTCTCTTTGAGGTCGTCGATAGAGGAAGCCAGGCAGAAAACCGCCATGATCTCGGAGGCAACGGTAATATCGTAGCCGTCCTCACGGGGAACGCCGTTCACTTTACCGCCAAGACCGTCAACAACGAATCGAAGCTGTCTGTCGTTCATGTCAACACACCGCTTCCATGTGATCTTTCTCGTGTCAATACCAAGCGCATTACCCTGGTGAATATGGTTATCAAGCATAGCCGCAAGCAGGTTATTAGCCGCACCGATAGCGTGGAAGTCACCTGTGAAATGGAGGTTTATATCCTCCATGGGAACGACCTGCGCGTATCCGCCGCCTGCCGCACCGCCCTTGACACCGAAAACGGGGCCCAGCGACGGCTCACGGAGCGCAACCACAACGTTTTTGCCAATCCTCTTCATGCCGTCAGCCAGACCGATAGTGGTGGTTGTCTTACCCTCACCTGCGGGAGTGGGAGTCATAGCTGTAACAAGAATCAGCTTACCGTTCTTGGATTTTGTGTTTTTCAGAAGATTATAGTCGACCTTCGCCTTATATTTTCCGTACTGTTCCAGATATTCATCGGGAATACCGAGTGCATCGGAAATTTCGGTTATAGGCTTCATTTTACAGGCTTGAGCAATTTCTATATCAGTCATGATCATACACCTCTCTGCCGCTCGGCGGCCTTAATATTGCTTGACACACCGAGGCTTTATTTTGCCTCGGCGTGTCGGAGTCATTTAGCTTACTTTGAGCTGATAGTATTTCTGAGAACTACGTCGTGTGCGCCGCCCTCAACGATACTTGTTGCGGAAACGAGCGTAAGCTTTGCATTCTTCTTCAGGTCGTCAAGGTTGATAACGCCGCAGTTGCACATTGTGGACTTAACCTTATAAAGGCTCTTTTCAACGTTCTCGTGGAGGCTTCCTGCATAGGTTACGTAGGAGTCAACGCCCTCTTCAAATGCAAGGTTAGTCTTGCCGCCAAGGTCGTATCTCTGCCAGTTACGGGCACGGTTGGAGCCTTCACCCCAATATTCCTTTACGATAGTGCCGTTGATGTTGAGCTTAGGTGTGGGGCTTTCGTCAAAGCGAGCGAAATATCTGCCAAGCATAAGGAAGTCTGCGCCCATTGCCAGAGCCAAGGTCATGTGGTAGTCGTGAACGATACCGCCGTCCGAGCAGATGGGAACGTAGATACCTGTCTTTTCATAATACTCATCACGGGCTGCCGCAACCTCAATCAGTGCAGTTGCCTGTCCGCGTCCGATACCCTTTGTCTCACGGGTAATACAGATAGATCCGCCGCCGATACCGACCTTAATAAAGTCTGCACCCGCCTCTGCCAGGAACATAAAGCCTTCACGGTCAACTACGTTACCCGCACCGATCTTTACGCTGTCGCCATAATGCTCGCGTACCCACTCGATAGTCTTCTTCTGCCAGCAGGTATATCCCTCGGAGGAGTCGATACAGAGAACGTCTGCGCCCGCCTCGATGAGCGCGGGGATTCGTTCTGCATAGTCACGGGAATTGATACCTGCGCCTACCATATATCTCTTCTGAGAGTCGAGGATCTCAAGTGTATGTTCCTTGTGGCTCTCGTAGTCCTTACGGAACACGAAATAAACCAGGTGTCCCTTATCGTCAACGATGGGAAGCGCATTGAGCTTATGCTCCCA
>JAZODH010000075.1:0-54491 GCA_045596925.1 Eubacteriales bacterium | reverse complement strand
GGGACGGAGGTCACGGAGAGCGGCAAAGAATGCAAGTGAAATCTTGTACTTCTTTGACATCTCCACCAGCTCGTCGATCAGTAGTTGAGATTTGATTTTCGCAAGATCGTTTGAGTACATTCTGTAGTACAGGCCGCCGATGGGCGGGTGATAATCAAAGTAATCCTTGACAAGAAGCTCGTCCGTCATAAAATCGTATGAGATACTTCCCTGCTCACAGAATTTATCGATCATCTCTTTGGCTTTCTTCTTTGAAATGCCGCAAAACAATGCGATGTCTTCAACTGGACACGCATATAGTGCCGTCTCGGAGGAATGATAGCCTGTGTGTAGGTAAAACCAGAAGATTTTCTCTTGAGGTGTCATTTTCCTGAAATCCTTATTGATCCAGACGTCGGTTTTGATAGCGCGTGTGTAATTTGCCATTTTCTATACTCCTTTATAATGATTTGATCACAACAGTTCCCCTGCCCTGCGAAAAGGAGTATGATAGAAAGCAAAAATAAAAAGTTGCTTTTGAATAAGTAATTTTTATAAAAAACATTCTCCTAAAACAGACACTTCATAGTTGATTTTTTATTTCCCTTTCTAACAAGGTCGAATCTCTTTTAATGTTTTTCAATCAATCATGCAAAATAAATATTCAAATAAAGCCAAACCAAACGTCAACAATCCTACCTCCAATGCCAATTTCTCTTTCAAAACCAAAATCAAAGCTGGACGTGCTTGTGCAATGTAAGAATCCTTTATTTTCAAGGCTTGTAAAGATTTTTACATTCAAAATGTTACGGAAAAACGGCGAGATCATAAGATCTCGCCGCTTCTTTTCATTCAAAAACAACCATATTTTCCTACGTAACTGTTCTGATAAAACACGCCTTTCTCAGCATTTTTGATTTTTTTACCGACCAGCTTGGAATTTGCGTAGTCTTCTTTGGCCGCCCAATTATCCATCGCCTGATTTCTGGCCGCGAAGATATGGAATTCTCCGAGTTTTTGGTTCGTGTCGACCCCATCAAGAATATAGTAGCGGTCTCTTTGCTGCATAATCGTGATAAGATCGAAAAAAGTTTCCGCCGGAGCGATCTTGCAGTTGATCAACGTTTTTACCTTATCTCGTTCCTCTGTATTCAGTTTTGTAAATTCCTCGCAAAAAATCTTCAGAACGATTTTTGAATTGCGGTAATCCTTTATGTCATCTTGCTGTATCAATCTGTCCATTATCGTTTGGAAATGATTTGGAACCCGCAGAAACAGCGGTTTCTCGTTTGCAAACTTTTCAATCTGCATGTACACCGGTTCTTGCTTTTGCCTTTTGGTTTTTGACATTTGTCTGTCCTCCATTTTATGTTTTTGATGAATTACTCAAAACTTGTATTCCATCTTGCCTTAAATATGTCAGAAAACGGAGACTCATAAAAAGTAACAAAAGGGCGAGATTTTTATCTCGCCCTTTCCCGATCATCTCTTTGGTACGTATACGTCACAAAGACGCACTACCTTGAGCAACACCAGCAGATCGTCCAACGTGGATACCTGGTCTGCACGCTCGTCAATCAATGCCTGAAACGTCTTGCGTTTGACTGTGTCCAGCTTGGCATATTCGCCAAACAGCTCGGTCAAACATGCCATTGCGCTTTCGTCTCTGCCGGAAATCGTGTAATGGAAATTTTCTCGACAAGAGTCGGGGATGCGTATTGACAGCTGTTCACCGTGATCGATAGTGCATTTTAATTCGAAATATTTGTTGTTTTTCATTGGTACTCCTCCAAAATTTTGTTCGGAAATGATCTTGTACTCCAACAAGTGTTTTCCGTCTAAAAACAGTATGAAAGAAAACGTAAGAATATAAAATTAACGGGTTCCGTTTTCTGACATATTTATGTTGAAGGTTAAACACAGCAGGAGCGTGATGTTTAACAAATAAAATTCACGGAGGAAAAAATGAAGCAACAAATCAAGATCTTAATTGCAAAAGAGGAAAAATCCAAGGGGGTCTGGATACCGTTTCCGATCACCCAAAAAGAACTGGACAGGCTGACGAAGGACAAGGGAATACCCCCGCAAGAATTTGAAATTCAAAAGGTGGTCTGCAACAGCTTCCGACTGTCAGAGGCCATCTTCAACAGCCGAGGCCAACCGAAATTTCTGTCCAAGATGAATTATCTGGGCAGTATGTTCTTTGATTTCAGCGCAGACCAAAGAACACGCTTCGGATTTTGGGCGGATCATCGTTTCGGTCCCAAAAATACTCTGGACGATTTTGTGGTTTTGGCTATGAACATAAAGAACAACACGGATTTCTATACGTTGTACACCATTCAAATTCCGCCGGAGCTGAAACTTAAGATCAAGAAACCGAAAACCCAATAAGCAAAACCGACCTCTGCCATTGACGGAGGTCATTTTTCATTCACATAAAGAGAAGAAATCGAAGTGTAATTTTACCGGAAATCCTCGTTACCTTAAAAATGCCAAAAAATACTCATTCAAAAGCCGTTTTTTATTTTTTATATCTTTCATACTCCTATCGAAAGGAGTTGACAGATATGAAGCAAAGAAAAAAGACGGTTACCCGTCAGATGCTCGACGATGCACGCAGGTTCTTCGATAAATACGACAATAACGTCACTCGCCGAGCATTCGTTTCCAATTATAAACGGTTCATAGATTTCTGCAGATCGGAGTTCGATTGCAGAACCAAAGACGAATGTGGTCGGCATATCCAGGAATATGCTGACCACCTGGTAGGCCGAGGCTTGTCCGCATCGACCGTACATTCATACCTCGCTCCGGTGGGACTGTTTCATAGCGTCCCACTGGATGGGATAAAGAAGCCGAAGCGCGTCACCGCACAGTACAAGCGCAGTCGCGGTGATAACGGCAAGGCTCAACACAGCGATAATGATATTTCTAATCCTAAGTACGCAAGAACGGTGGGGTTCCAGATGTGCGTCGGAATCAGACGGGCAGAGCTTAAACGATTGAAGGGCCGAGACTTTGGCTACGACGGGAGTGGGTCCCCCGTAGTAATAGTTGAAAAAGGAAAAGGAGGACGCCGACAGGAACAGAGATTATTGCCTGAGGACGTGGAATTCGTAAAATCCTATTTCCGCGACAAAGGTCCCGACGAGCTGATTTTTTCACCCGAGGAATTTAAAAATAAGATAGACTACCATCATCTTCGCGCTTTGCAAGCGCAAAGGGCATATGACTATTATGCGTTCCTGTGTCAAACAAAGGAAGGTAGGGAACAACTGGAACAAGAGGTTCGGCTACGATACGAAACAACAAAAATAAACAAGAAAACCGGTAAGCCGGCACTGTTCAAGGAGCATCTAATACAAGGCAACTATCACTTGCGTGGCGAGAACAGAAAATTGGCAAAATCAAGGGGCTTGCCGACTAAATATAATAAGCTTTGCCTTATGGCGGTCAGTGTCTTTCATCTCGCACATTTTCGTTGCGACGTGACTGTGGCGAGCTATTTGCTAACTTAAAAATTGAGAATACAGATTATCCAACATACTGTTAATAGAAACACACAAAACAGGAGTTAAGGATACGATTTTTTAAAAAACAATACGGTACTCAAACGCTTTTCCAAAGCGAATAAAACAAATTTTATTAACCAAATAATTAAGAAGAAAGGAGTGAGAAATATCAGAATAACAATAAACGATGAAATCAAGGTCGTGCAGTTTTGGTGCAACAAAGAGGACACCGAAGCGCCCAATTTTATGAACAAGATCAATGAAATATTCACGAAAGTAGCACCGAACGACAAATTCAAAAAGGTCATCTACCGTTCAGGCAACGGCGACTTGATGTCCGCCACGTCGGAATTGCTCCGCCGAAACACACACGCCCACTCTGCGGCATAAATTGAAAAAAAGATCCTACTCTAAAGACATAACATACACCAATGCGGTACAAATTGTGCCGCATATTTTTTATAAGGTACTTGATTTTTTTGAAATTTTGTGTTACAATATTGCAAGATGATACCGAAAGGAAATATATAACATGGTAACGACTCCCGATTATGAATTGAGAGAGGAGATCTCCGCATACGCGAGAATTTCCGTAGACACCGAAAAAGAAAGCGATTCTAACACCTCAATCGAAAACCAGTTGAGAATTATAAATACGTTCGTCAAGCAACACTTCCCCAACTGCACCGTAAAGGAATACGTTGACCGCGACAGATCGGGTTACACCTTCGAGGAACGAGAAAATTACATGACTATGAAGAAAAACCTGCTCAGCGGCAAGTCAAAAATAATCATAGTCAAAAACTTCTCCCGTTTTTCAAGACGAACCAGCCTCGGTCTTTGGGAACTTGAGCAGATGCGTGACAAGGGGATCCGCATCATCAGCATAATGGACAGTGTAGACTATCCCACCGACAACAACTGGCAGCTGATCGCAATGCATTTCGTATTCAACGAAATGCCCGTAACCACCACCAGCGAAAGCGTGAGAAAAAGTATCGCAAGTATGCAACAGGCAGGCGAATGGCTTTGCGCCGTTCCGTACGGTTACGTCATCAAAAATCAGAAGAAAAACGAAGTTGCCGTTGTTCCCGACGAGGCAGAGGTTATAAAGGAGATCTACCGTCTTTATTCGGAGAAGGGTATGGGATACAAAAAAATCGCAAACCATCTCACCGACAAGAATATCCCCACCCCAAGAATGAAGGAAAAGGAACGCGCCGAAGCGGAGGACAAAAGCTACAACCGAACTGTCAAGAATGAATGGAGCATAATAACCGTTCAATCAATTCTCGAAAACGATTACTACATCGGCACCTTCAGAGGACACAAGTACACAAGAAAAAGCATCAAAGGAGCAGACAAGCGGCTGGACAAAAGCGAACACATCGTGATTGAGAAGCACCACGAAGCCATAATCGACGACAAGACATTTTTATACACTCAAGAGCTGTTAGCAAAAAGGTCAACATCACACTATCGCGGCACAAAAAAATACGAAACTCCCTATACGGGATATTTGTTCTGCGGAGATTGCCAGAGCCCGATGTTCAGCCGAAGCCGACCCGACCTGCCCTCGTCATATATTTGCGGAACCTATCACAAGCGCGGTTCCAAAGCCTGTTCTTCGCACAACACAAGAATTGATTTTCTCGACTCGGTTCTGAAGGATTACGTTCGCCTGATAAAGCAGAACTGTCAAAGCATAATCTCCGAGCTTGAGAAAACCATCGCCGTCGAGGGAGAGTCCGTAAAGGACAGCGACAAGATCATCAAAATCTTAGAAAAACAGCTTGACAGCGCAAAAGAGGAGCTCAAGGCGCTGAAAAAGCAAAAGATCAAGGATATATGCAAAAACCCCGACGACGAGGATTTAATCGAGGAGACCTACAGAGAATTGGAAGAAGAAGTAACCCACAAAATCTATGGGTGCCAGGCACAGTTACAGGACTGCATAGAAAAACGAAGCTCTATCGTTGAGATCGCGAGAGTAGCAAAGACCGTGTTCGATGTCTTTGACGATATTTTAGCCAAAGAAAAATTGAGCAAGTCGGACATCTCCCTTATCGTTGACAAAATTTCGGTTTTCGACAGCAACACAGTCGATATTCAGCTGAAAACGGATATTGAACAACTGCTCAAAACAGGTACACTTCCCTGCCGAGAGGAAAACGTAAATTTTAATTATGACAGTATAGGTAGCGCATTTAGTACCAAGTACACCCATAAGTCGGTAAATCAGCCGACTAAGGCTTATACTGTCAATGTTATCAGCGAGGGCGACCCGTTGGAAATTTTCACCGACCGCGAGGGGGAGGTCATCTTCAAAAAATACTCACCCATAGGTGAGCTTACCGAATTTGCGGGTCAGTATGCCGAGACCCTGCACAAGACCTGCTCTCTGTCCGTAGTCATCTGCGACCGCGACGCAGTTATCGCTTGCGCGGGCGTGCCCAAAAAAGAATACTCGGAAAAGCCGCTCTCCGGCGAGCTTGAATCCCTGATCGAAAACAGAAGTCTCTACACCTGGCGCGACGGCGCGGAAAAGATCCCCGTCACCGCCGACGGCGCACCTCATTACGTCAGCTGTGCCATGCCCATCCTCTCCGAGGGGGACATCATTGGTTGCGTTGCTTCAGTCATGAGCGACGGTGACTCTAAAAATCAGATGAGCAACGGCGAGATCGAAGCAAAGCTCATACAAACTGCCGCCTCATTTCTGGGACGTCAGCTGGAGACCTGAGCCAGCCGAAGCTAACACAAAAAACAGACCGCAGCAGAAAACGACGGCTTGTTGCCGTCGTTTTCTGCTGCGGTCACGTTTCCCTGCCCGGTCTTGACGAAACAGAAAAATCGTGCTATAATGAGACAATATCAGACAAGCAAAGGAGGGAGAAAGGTGCGTTTTTGGCGTTTGATCTTAATAATGGCGGCGGCAGTACTGATCCTGTGCGCTTGCACAGCAAACGGCTCGGTCAACCCTATCGACACAGATCCTGCTGACACCCCCAAAACTTCTCCACCCGACACAGAGCCTCTACCCGACGTATCCGACGCCTGGAACAAGGCAGACTACCCTGCCCTTATTGCGCACGCGGGCGGTTCGATCTACGGCTACCGTCTCTCAAACTCTCTCGAAGCAATAAACAACGCCTACGCAAACGGTTTTCGTCTCATCGAGCTTGATTTCCAGATCACCTCGGACGGGGCGTATGTCCTCCTGCACGATTGGGAGTCTATGGCAGAGCGAATGCTCTTTTCGCAGGGTCAACTGACGCACAGCGAGTTTTTGGCTTCCGACGTCTTTGCCGATCTCACCCTGCTCGATCTGGATATGCTGGTCGAGTGGCTTGAAGATCACCCTGATTGCAGAATTGTCACAGATGCAAAGTGCGAAAATCTGCCATTCCTCACCCATCTGTCAACCCTGGCGGGAAAAGACCGCTTCATTCCCCAGACTTATTCCTATGAGGAATACATAACGGCACGAGAGCTGGGATTCAATGACGTTATACTCACTCTTTACGCCATGAACAGTCCCGTCAGAGAGATAGTGAGCTTTATATGTGAGCAAAAGCCATATGCGGTGACTATACCCGAAACGGTACTCAACGAGGAACTGCTCGCGCGGGTTTCCGACGTTGGCGTCGTGGTCTACACCCACACGGTAAACGACCTTTCAACCTTTGAAAATTGGAGAAAATTCGGTCTCCACGGTATCTATACCGACCATTTCATCCCAAGCAAATGGGTGTATTGACCAAGCTCCTTTGAAAAGGGGTCTGGACTCCCCAAACTAAAGAGAAAAAACGACGGCTAAACACCGTCGTTTTTTTATACGAATCAAGAAATTAATACAGATAACCAAGCTTGTAGAGAAGCTCTGCGATAAGCACCGCGCCGCCTGCCGCACCACGCAACGTGTTGTGGGAAAGCCCCACAAACTTATAGTCGAACATTGCGTCCTCGCGGAGTCTGCCGCAGGTAACGCCCATACCGCCGTAAATGTCGCGGTCCAGAGCCGCCTGGGGACGGTTGTCTTCCTCAAAGTAAGTCACGAACTGTGCGGGTGCATGGGGAAGTTCCAGCTCCTGGGGCTTGCCCTTAAAAGATGCCCAAGCCTGAAGGATCTCCTCCTTTGTGGGCTTGTTCTCAAAGTTTACGAAAACTGCCGCCGTGTGGCCGTCGGTTACGGGAACGCGAATGCACTGAGTTGTGATGAGCGTGTCGTCAGCGGGTACGATCTTGCCGTCCTCGACCTTACCCCAAATGCGCAGAGGCTCCTGCTCACTCTTCTCTTCCTCGCCGCCGATGAAGGGGATCACGTTATCCACCATCTCGGGCCACTCGTTAAATGTCTTGCCCGCGCCTGAGATCGCCTGGTATGTAGTTGCAACCACCTGCTTGATGCCGTACTTGCGCAGAGGCGTAAGCATGGGAACGTAGCTCTGGATAGAGCAGTTGGGCTTAACAGCAATAAAGCCCTTTTCGGTGCCCAGTCTCTTCTTCTGTGCCGCAATGATCTCAAGATGCTCGTCGTTGATCTCCGGAATCACCATGGGAACGTCGGGAGTCTTTCTGTTTGCGGAGTTGTTTGAAACCACGGGGATCTCAGCCTTTGCGTACATCTCTTCAAGTGCCAGGACCTCGTCCTTCTTCATGTCAACGGCGCAGAAAACGAAGTCGACCAGGGGCTTCATCTCCTCGACCTTGGATGCGTCGATAACTACCATCTTCTTTGCAAACTCAGGAATGGGAGCCTTCAGCTTCCATCTGCCGCCAAGAGCCTCCTCGTAGGTCTTGCCCGCGGAACGGGAGGATGCGGCGAGGGCCGTTACCTTAAAATAGGGGTGATTATCAAGAAGTGTCAGAAATCTCTGACCGACCATACCTGTGGCGCCGATAACGCCAACGTTAAGCTTTTTCACGGTTATATCTCCTTAAAAAATAAATTTCGATTGTAATATTGTGAATATTATACATCAAGATGAATAATATTTCAATATAATAATTGCATAATTTTTTTGTTATTTTTCGCCGTTTGTTACATATTCTCGATAAATATCGCTCTTTGTGACCCCACGGTCACGGGCGGTGGCCTTCATGGCTTCTTTTTTGTCAAGTCCCTGCCCTATGTAAAAATCCACGTGCTCGGTGACCGACAAAGAAAGCAATCCGCCATCGTCCTCGATCATTTGCGCATCGGTGCAGCCCTCAAGAACGAGAACGTATTCACCGCGAGGCTCATGCTCACCGTAGAAACGCACAGCGCCGCCAAGGTCGGTTCGGAAAACGTCCTCGTTGAGCTTGGTCAGCTCACGGCAAAGAGAAATTTTGCGCTCCGAACCAAAGATGTCCAGCATATCCGCAAGGGTCTTTTTCAGCTTGTGGGGAGCCTCGTGGAATATGACTGTCCGCTCCTCGTTTGCAAGTGTACGAAGCCTTTCGCGACGGTCCTTTGCCACCGCCGACAGAAAGCCTTCAAAGACGAAACGGCGGGTTGAAAGTCCCGAAAGTGTCAGCGCAACAATGGCGGCACAGCAGCCGGGGATCGACGTGACGGGTACTCCGCGGCAGGCGCAAAGCGCCACCAGATCCTCACCGGGGTCGCTGATAGCAGGCGTTCCCGCGTCGGTGATCAGCGCGCAGGATTCCCCCGCCAAAAGCCTTGCGACAATAGCTCCCCCTGCCTCGGCGCGGTTGTGCTCGTGGTACGCCACCATGGGCTTTCTTATATCAAGATATGTGAGAAGCCGCACAGAGTTTCGCGTATCTTCGGCGGCAATAAAATCCACCTCGGAAAGCACCTTTACGGCTCTCTCCGAAAGGTCTGCAAGATTTCCGATAGGGGTGGCAACAAGGTACAGAGTACCGCCCACCACCTTGTTTTTTTCTTCGTTACTCATCTTCCTCCACCATTCTGAGGAATTCCTCCTCGTCGATGATCTTCACTCCAAGGGTCTGTGCCTTGGTCAGCTTTGAGCCTGCTTCTTCACCAGCCAGAACAACGGAGGTTTTCTTTGAGACAGAGCCTGAAGTTTTTCCGCCGTTTTCCTCGATTATTGCCTTTGCCTCGTCGCGGGTCATAGTGGGCAGAGTGCCCGTCAGAACGAAGGTCATACCCTCGAATTTTGCGGATTTTACCTGCTTTTTCACGTCCGTTTCAAGTCCCGCGTCAATAAGCTTTTGGCAAAGCTCGCGGTTCTGAGGGTGAGAAAAAAAGTCATATACCGACTCGGCTGTGATCTCCCCGAAATCCTCGATCTCGCAAAGCTCCTCAACCGTTGCGTCAAAGCAAGCACCAAGGGTCTTATATCGTTTCGCCAAGGCGTTTGCCGCCACCTGACCGATGTTGCGGATACCCAGAGCAAAGATCAGCCTTTCAAGTCCCGCGCTCTTGGAATTTTCAATAGCAGTGACCAGATTTTGCGCGGATTTTACGCCCATTCTGTCAAGATCTGCAATATCCTCTACGCGGAGCGTGTAAAGGTCTGCCGCATCACTTATCAGCTTGTTCTGAAGCAAAAGCTCAACTATCTGCGGTCCCAGACCGTCGATATTCATAGCGTCCTTTGACGCAAAATGCTCGATTCCGCGGGCAAGCTGAGCGGGGCAGGTGCTGTTAGTACAGCGGGTAGCCGCGCCTTCGTCCTTATCGTAAAACACAGGCTCACCGCAGGCGGGGCAACGGTCGGGCATATTGAAGATCTTCTGTGTTCCGTCTCTCTTTTTCGGGTCGGAGCAAACGATCTCGGGGATAATATCCCCCGCCTTCTGCACCGTCACAATGTCGCCGATAAGGATATCCTTCTCGCGGATAAATTCAAGGTTGTGCAGGGTAGCTCTTGATACGGTAGAGCCTGCAAGATGTACCGGCTCAAGCACGGCAGTCGGAGTCAGAACGCCCGTTCTGCCAACGGCAACGGTCACGTCAAGAAGCTTCGTTTGCTTCTGCTCGGGCGGGAATTTATACGCCACCGCCCATTTGGGTGTCTTGGTTCCCTCGCCCACACGGCGGCGATCGGAGATGGTGTCTATCTTGATCACGACGCCGTCGATGTCGTATGCAAGGCTCTCGCGGAGGGAGCCAAGCTGCTCGATATGGGCGATTACCTGCTCGGGATCGGAGGTCTTTATGCGATTTTCAAGAACTTTAAAGCCAATGTCGGAAAGCTTTGTGAGAGTGTCAAAATGGGAATCCTTGCCGACATCCTGCCACGGACTACCCTCCTGGAGATTGAACACGAAAATATCAAGTCCGCGTGACGCCGCGATCTTGGGGTCAAGCTGACGGAGCGAGCCTGCCGCCGCGTTTCGGGGATTTGCGAACAGGGGCTGTCCCTGGGCTTCCCTTTTGGCGTTTACTCTCTCAAAATTCTCTCTTGGAACGTAGACCTCGCCGCGAACGGTTAAGGTCAGCGGCTCGGAGAGCTTCATTGGAATAGAAAATACGGTTTTGAGATTGGCGGTCACGTCCTCACCCTCGATGCCGTCACCACGGGTAGCACCTTGAACGAAAACGCCGTCCTCGTAGCGCAGAGAGACCGAAAGACCGTCGATCTTCGGCTCCACCGAGTACACGGGGTCGGGCAGTATTCCTGCCATCTTCGAGAGGAAGTCCCGAAGCTCGTCAAAGGAAAAAACATCGGTCAGAGAGTCCATTTTTACCGCATGGGTGACCTTTTCAAATTTATCAATCGGTTTGCCGCCTACTCTCTGCGTAGGGGACGCGGGGTCAAAAAACTCGGGGTGTTCCTCCTCCAGACGCAAAAGCTCGGCGTACATCATGTCGTAATCGTAGTCGGAGATCTCCGGGGCGTCGTAAACGTAATACCTTTGCGCGTGGTAGAGCAGCTTTGCGCGAAGTTTTTTTATTTTTTCATAAATTTGCTCTTGCATATTCCGTGATTCTCCTATAAAATAGTATATATACTTCAAAACATACACTTATATTTTACCATTCAAAGGTAAATTAGTCAACAACAATTTAGCTCGGAGACACATAAAATGAAAATTCTTATAGCATACGCAACGAAAAGCGGCACGACGCGCATCTGCGCCGAGAAATTGGCTCAGCTCCTGCCGCAGCACGACGTGACGGTAGCTGACCTATCAAAGGTGAGCGACCTGCGCCCTGCCGACTTTGATTTCACGGTGGTGGGCGGGCCTATCCGCATGGGAAAACTTCATAAAGCGGCCAAAAAGTTTATTGAGTCCAATACCTTTGAGCCGTTAAGATACGCATTTTTCATCTGCTGCGGTCTGGACGGCAACACGCAGGAATATTTCAAGAAAAACTTCCCTGCACCACTCCTTGAATCGTCGCTTGCCTACACTTCCCTTGGGGGAGAGCTGAAGCCAGACCGGCAGAGCGCATTTGACAGATTTCTCCTGAAAGCATTCATTGAATCAAACCGCGAAAACGAAGATTTCGTCATGCCCACCATCTACACCGAGGAGATCGGACGGCTGGCGGATAAAATAAAGGAGCGCACATAAAAAAAGACGGCATAGCCGTCTTTTTTTATTCGTAGAAATTGGTAAGTATTCTTTTGCGGTCAAAAAGATGCGCGTACTGGAGCTTTTTGTAGGTCTCCACGTTATCGCTCTGCATAGCATCGACGGTAATGATATTTCCGTCGGCGTCAATGGCAAAATTGGCGGTCATGACGGGGTATTCTTCCATAAGTCCGCGGCGGAAAAGCTGATAGTCACTAAGCTCAATTCCCGCAGATTCGGTCAGAAGAATATTCAGATAATTAAGACTCGTGACCACCTCGGTCTGCTCTTCAATGTCGTAATTCGCCCACATGACGAAAGGCACAACGTACTGCGCCGCAAGCTCCTCCATGTTCGCGGGAACGCTGGATTTTCCGAAGGCATTGAGAACGGGAGTTGTAACCGTACCGTTTGGCTGGTGGTCGCCGAACATGAGGATTATGGTAGGCGTGCTGTCCTTCTCATAGGACTGCACAAGCCCTTCAAAGGCCTTGTCCGACAGCTTTATAAGCGACAGATAGGTGGACACTTGACCTGCCGAGGTCGAACGGATATTGTAAATTTCCACATCCTGCGTAAAATTCCCGTAGGTGTGACCGTTGGTATATCCGCCGTGGTTCTGCATGGTAACGGCAAATACCGCGCAAGGCTTGCCCGTGCCCCTGTTTTGACTTGTCAGTTCCTTTATCATATCATAGACCGATTCGTCCGAAATATAGTCTCTGACCCGCTTGGGATAGAGGAAATCACGGTTGAAAAAGCTCTCGGAAATGCCAAGCATTGGGTAGACCGTATCCCGTTGCCAGCCCGATGCGTTGTATGGGTGAACGCCGTAGGTCTTGTAGCCCAGATTTGCAAGTTGAGAGAAGAAGTTGGGGGTCTCGCCCTTCAGATACTGCTGATAGGGGATACTTCCCGCAGGCAGAAACGCCATGGTGTCGCCCGTGAGAAATTCAAACTCGGAGTTGGGGGTATTTCCGCCCTTGACCGAGGAATAAGCCCAGCCCTTGACGGTGTTTTCGGTGAGGGAATTTATAAAGGGCATGATCTCCACGTCATCCGTGTCTATGTCGCCGTGAACCTCAATATCCGAAAACGCCTCGTTCATGATGACGATAATATTGGGCATTTTATTTTCTTCGTCTATGCTTGCCTGTCCCTTTTTGCGCTCCGCTTCGATCAGCGTATGGGCTTCCTCCATAAGCTTGTCGGGGTCGTATCCCCGAGGCTCCTCAATATTCAGATATTTGAGAAGCGAAGTAAAGCTGAAATAAAATCCGTTTCGACGGTAAACTACCGTAGGGGTAAACAAATAAGGGTAATATCCCATCTTGGTCTGGAACTTCTCGTCGCTTGACTGATCAACGTATCCGCCCATCATTAGAATGCAGAGCACCGCGCATAAGATCCGCACGGGCCACTTTCCGATCCTGGGCTTTTTGGGCTTTGCAAGCAAAATCAGCGAGATTATCAGCATGGCTATGTAAAGAGCCACCCATATCTTTATCTTGTCGTTCCAGACGAACTCGTAATTTCCTACCACGGACAGCCCCACTCCCAGCGACAAAACGTCCCAAGGCATTATGGGAGTGAAGCGGAAAAGCATTACCGCATACTGGGTCACGCCCAGAAATCCGCACATAAGGGTCGTGCCAAAGACCGCCCATCTGGGTGACCAGGTAAGAGCCATAATAAACAGCTCCACCAGGTACACGAACAGCAGATTGTATTCGAACATACCCTCATTCATGTCCTCAACGCTGTAATAAAAGGACTCCTGCATAGTGTAGGCAACGTATGGGAAGCCCACCAGCGCCGCCAACGTCACAACGATTCGCAGGACCTTTATAACAGCCAAAATCCAGTCGGCCGCGTCCCAGGTCTTCATGCGCCCGGGAAGCTCGGAGAAATAGGTCTTTACGTCCCGGGGGATATTTTTCACAGCCTCAAGATCAGATCTGACCTTGTTTTTTATTCTTTGGGATAAAGGAGTGGTATTTTTCTTTTGTTTTTCTTCTTTGTTTCTCAATTTTTTACCTTTCCTGTCAGATCTGTGACAAAATAACCGTCATGTCTCCCGTGAGTGTCGCATTTCCAAGTCTTGCGGGCAAAAAATAGCTGTCGCCGCGCTTTATCTCGTGTTCCTCACCACCGCAGATCAGCTTGCCGTCGCCCTTGACGCAAAGCAAGTGAATAAAACTCTCTTTTGTCACGTCCACGTGACGTTCACCGCTCACCTCAAGCCTTCTGACCTTGAAATATCGGCAGTCCGCCAAAATCTCGCCGTCGCGACCGTCGGTGCAACATTCAAAACGAATGGCATCAATGTCCTCGTCGGAAAAGCATTTTACGCACTCGATAGCCTTTTCCGTATGAAGTTCCCGAGGTTTTCCGTTCTTGTCAAGACGGTCAAAATCGTATACACGGTAGGTCAGATCGCAGTTCTGCTGGACCTCGGCAAGCAGGATTCCACCGCCGATAGCGTGGACAAGTCCTGCGGGGATAAAATAGGACTCTCCCGTGTGGACCTCCACTTGCTTGAGCGCGCTCTGAGTTTTTCCCTCGCGCACGGCGCGAGCAAAATCCTCGGGAGTCACGCCGTCACCAAGGCCGTAAACCAACTTTGCCCCGGGTTCCGCCTCAACGATGTGCCACATCTCGGTCTTGCCCACGTCGTTTTCAACTCTCGCAGCGTACTCGTCGTCGGGGTGAACCTGAACGGACAGATCATCTGCCGCGTCAATAAATTTGATCAGGAGTGGAAATTCGCCGCCTGCAAAGCGTGTTCCCATCAAGGACTTGTCCCCGTCAATCAGCTCAAAAAGGGTTTTGCCCTCAAAAATTCCGTTTGCAACTACGCTTTTTTCTTTTTGACGCACCGAAAGCTCCCAGGTCTCACCCGTGCCCTCCGCACATTTTTTATTATAAAATTTCCCCAGCTTGTCACCACCCCAAAGTCTTTCCATGGGAAGGGGTGAAAGCCGCATAGGATAAAGATCTTTCATGTTTATTCCTCAAAAAAGTCCTGTTATGTAATCGTAAAGCGGACAAAGCAGTATCGGCAAGAAAATTGCCGGAATATAGTTCATCAACTTAAATTTCGTAACGCCCATCATGTTGAGCGCAAGTCCGATAATAAATATTGAGCCTACCGCGGTCATTTCGGTGATGACCGACGCCGACAGCAACGGCTCGAGCCAAGTGGCCATAAGAGTTATGCTTCCCTGTATCAGAAGCACCGAGCCTGCGGCAAAAATAACTCCGATGCCGAAGGTCGAGGCATAGATCATGGACGAAACGAAGTCAAGCAGGGATTTGGCATATTGTGTCGAATGATTTCCCGTCAGACCGCTCTCGAGCGCGCCCAGGACAGTCATGGAGCCTACACAGAAAAGAAGCGTTGCCGAAACGAAGCCCTGAGCCACGTTTCCGTGTCCCTCGCCCACCTTGTTTTCCAGCTTTTTACCCAGATTATTCACGTGTCGGTCGATATCTATCGCCTCTCCGATCAAGGCACCGATGAGGGTCGACAAAATTATGACGATAGTATTCGTCCCCTTGATCGCGCCTGTAAATCCTATCCATGCAACGCACAACGACATAGCCAGCATCACTGAATCGGCTATTCTCTTTGATATCCCCTTTCGCAAAAGAAGTCCGATCAGACTTCCTGCGATAACGGTGCCTGTGTTCACCAATGCACCGAGCAATGAAAAGTTCATTTTGTTCACCTTAATATTTCCGAAAAGTTCAAAAGAGTGTTGCCGCGCACGGCAACACTCTTTATTTGTCAGATACGACAGATTATCTTCTGCCTCTGAAGTCGTCGCGGCGGCGACTTCCGTTTCTGAGCATCTTGATCATTTCGTCAAATTCCTCGTCACCAACGGTCTCGCCTGCCATGATACCGCCCTCAGCACGTGCGGGAGCACCCTCTGCAGGAGCGTATGTAGGAGCTGCGGGAGCATCGTAGTAGCCGGGAACGTCGTATGCGGGAGCCTGGGGTGCATACTGGGGTCTTGCCGCAGGAGCAGGTGCGGGAGCTGCGGGCGCCTCAAAGGTAGGAACCTCGGGAGACTCGTCCTCGCTCTTTTCTGCCGATGCGGGGCGCTTTACAGGCTCTGTAACCACGGGAGCGGCAACTGTATTCTTGTCCTCTTCCTTCTTTTCAAAGCCGGTAGCGATGATAGTGATTCTCATCTCGTCCTCAAGGTCCTCGTCAAAGGCAACGCCGAAGATGACGTTAGCGTCGGGATGAGCCTCGCCGGAGATCTTGTTACATGCCAGATCAACGTCCTCAAGTCCGATGTCGGGAGAAGCCGTGATGCTGATAAGGATACCGGTAGCGCCGCCGATAGAGGTCTCGAGCAGAGGACTGGAGATAGCAGCCTTTGCGGCAAGCTCAGCCTTGTCCTTACCCGTTGCGGAGCCGACGCCCATGTGAGCGTAGCCTGCGTCCTTCATAACGGAAGTAACGTCAGCAAAGTCCAGATTGATGAAACCGGAAACGTTGATAAGCTCGGAAATGCTCTGTACACCGTGACGGAGAGTGTCGTCAGCGATCTCAAAAGCGTTTGCCAGAGTGATGCGGGTCTCGGAGACCTGCTTGAGTCTTTCATTGGGAATTACAACAAGAGCGTCTACGTAGTCGGAAAGATTAGCGATACCCTCTTCGGCAAACGCCATTCTTCTTCTTCCCTCGAACGCGAAGGGCTTTGTAACGATACCGACGGTCAGAATGTCAAGTTCTCTTGCCGCTCTTGCGACGATAGGAGCCGCACCCGTACCCGTACCGCCGCCCATACCGCTGGTGATGAACACCATGTCGGCACCGCTGAGGGCAGCCTTGATGTCGTCCAGGCTCTCTTCAGCCGCTCTTGCGCCGATCTCGGGGTTGGCACCCGCGCCGAATCCCTTTGTGATCTTCTCGCCGATAACTACCTGGTTAGGAGTGTTTGAATTTCTCAGAGCCTGACGGTCTGTGTTCACCGCGATGAACTCAACACCCTTGATATTTTCGGAAATCATGCGATTAACGGCGTTATTTCCGCCGCCTCCGACACCGATGACTTTAATACTTACACCGCTGTCATAAGATACGTCGTGTTCAAATGGCATTTTAATATCCTCCGTTTTCTTGTATGTGAATTGTTTTTCTTCTATATAAGGAAACTATATAGTTTCTCTTATTATATAATAATATATTTTTTAAGATTTTGCAATAGTTTTTACGAAAAAAATACACGGAAATGACTGTATTTTTCGGAAAATCGGGTAATATTACCCGATTTTTTCATTTTTTCTCACGGCAACCACCACTTCCGAGGCGTCCGTTGCGTCAACGAACACGCCGGTTTGAGTGTAATAACCGCCGTCCTCCATGACCCGAAGAGCCATTTTTATCTTTAGATTTTCGTCCTTCACTTCCCCGAAGGTGATCTTGAAGCAGTCGGTCTTCTGTGCGTAGGATTCAAATTTGCTCTTGATCGAGAGCTTGTCTATCATTGAATAAAGGTCCGACCCCGACACGGCCGAAAGCATTCGTCCAACGTATCCTGCAGAGCTGTCCTCGGCAAAGGTCAGCACCTCACCCGTCACCGCGCGCCGTATCTCGGGAAGCTCCAGACATACAAGTCGCAGATCCGCACAATAGCTTCGACTATCCACCCTTTCAAGCACCCGAAGGCTGTCGGACAGGGTGTAATATTCGCCGTACAAGGCAACGTAATATTTTGCCGACGCGTAAACCGGCTCAAAGATTATTCTGTCGGGGAGCTCACGTGTCACCTTTACGCTTCCGATCTCTGTGTAGGTCTCAAGTATGCCCCGCTCGGCTTTTTTGACGTCCACCGACCAGATCTTTTCGCCCATTTTTATTCCCGCCGCCTCCGCTAACTCCTGAGGACTGTACCGTCCCTCGTTTGCGGTTGCGAACTCGGAAATATTCAAGATCGAAGTGAGAAAGCAGACTATAAGCGCACCCACCAGGATCAGAGCCAATATCAGCCCTGCCACCGTCAGGTACGAGCCAACGCGTGATCCGCCTTTGCGTCTGCGGCCCGCGTTTGATGCGGGTCTGTTCCCCGACCTGCGAGGGTCACGGCCGCCCATTACTTTTTCCTCCCGTTCCGAACGAGCTTTTTCACCTCTTCATAGATGACCTTGTTCGCGTCGGTGCAGGAGAAGGTGTAGACCGATTCTCCCATTTTACGGCGTTTTTCGTCGTCCGAAAGAAGAGACTCCACCGCCCTTTCAAGCACGCCGTACGAAAGATCTTTTTCCTCGATGAGCACAGTCGCGCCGCGATCGGCAAGTGCCTTTGCGTTCTTGTACTGGTGGTTATCCGTAACGTTTGGCGAGGGTATCATGACCGATGCCTTTTTCCTCATGGCAAGCTCGGAAACCGTCATGGCTCCCGCCCGTGAAATTACCACGTCCGCAGCCTCCATCTGAACAGGCATATCGTAGATATATTCCACCAGCTTTGCGTTCTCACAGCCCTCGAGTCCGTATTCTTTATACATTTTCGTGGCCTCCTCAAGCTCGATAGAGCCGCAGGCGTGCAGATGGTATACCTCGGAGTGATCTTTTACGTAGTCACGCATAAATGCAAGGCAGGCCTCGTTGACCTTTTCCGCGCCTAAGCTTCCGCCAAAGGAGAGCACGAAATGCTCGTACTTCCCTTCAATTCCCAGCTTTTTGCGGGCTTCCTCACGCTCAACTGTGCCAAAAGCACCTCGCAAGGGATTTCCAACGCGAAGGACTTTATCCTTTGCGGTCAGATATTTTTCACTCTCGGCAAAATTCAGCCAGATCCTGTCAACGTAGGGCTGCAATTTTCTCACGGCAACGCCCGGAAAAGCGTTTGATTCGTGGACCGCCGTGGGAATACCCATCTTCGACGCCGCCACAAGCACCGGCCAGCAGACGTATCCGCCCGTTCCGATAACGATATCGGGTTTGAACTCGCGGACTATCTTCTTCGCTTTCATTGGGGAAACGAAGGCAAGGTAAGCCGCCTTTATATTCTTCAGCGACAGGGATCGCTTAAATCCCGCGATCTTTACGTGTCGAATGGGATATCCCGCCGCCTCGGTCAGCTTATTTTCAATTCCGTGCTCTGTTCCCACGAACAAGATCTCCGAGCCCGGCTCGTTTTCTGCAATGGTATTGGCTATGGCGAGAGCGGGATTTACGTGTCCTCCCGTGCCGCCGCCTGTCATTATAACTCTCAAGACAATCTCCTATGGTTTATTTTTTCTGCTTTGAATACCGTGATACCGACAGCACCACGCCCATCTCCGCCATCAGCACAAGCAGAGACGAGCCGCCCGAGCTGAAGAACGGCAGGGGGATACCCGTGTTTGGTATGGTGTTTGTCACAACGGCAATATTGAGTATGACCTGAATGGCAATTTTTGATATTATGCCAAGTACAAGCAGGTAAGTAAATCTATTGGGTGAATGGCGTGCGATGGAAAATCCCCGCCAGACCAGAAGTGCGAAAAGGAATATGATCGCCACCGCGCCGACAAATCCCAGCTCCTCGCAGGCGATAGTAAAAACGAAGTCGTTCTGAGGCTCGGATACGTAGCCGTATTTCTGGTGGCTGTTGCCAAGTCCCACGCCGAAAATTCCGCCCGATGCGATAGAATAAAGTCCCTGCACCGTCTGCCAACCCTTGCCCATAAGATCACTCCATGGGTCTTGCCAGATCTGAAGACGAGCGTTTGCGTAAGGAGTCAGCGTGATAAGACCTAAAACTCCCGCAACACCTATCGCGCCGATAATGGCGATATACAAAATCTTCGTTCCGCCGAAAAACATCATGCACGCCGCGATGGCGCAGATGATGATAACGCCCGAAAAATGGTTTTCAAGTATGACCAGTCCCACTATCAAGCCAAAGATCGCGGCGGGAGCGAGGATTCCGTATCTGAATGATTCGCCCAATTTTTTGGATTCGATCTTTTCGCGGTACTTTGACATATACAGCGCCAGCATCATGACCACCGCGGTCTTGCCCAGCTCCGAGGGCTGGAAGGACATAGGTCCGAGATATATCCACCGCTTTGCCTCACCCTCGCTCGATCCGAACAAAAGCACGGCAACCAGTAAGGCAACGGCGACACCGTAAACGGTCCAAGTAACGAATGCGTAGGTTTTGAGAGGGAAAAGCGCAACAAGTGCAATAAGAACGCAGCCAAATGCTACCACGAGAAGCTGATTTCTCAAAAAATAGTAACCGTCTCCATATTTCGTGGCGGCGTAAGCATGGCTGGAGGAAAAGACCATGACCGTTCCGAGAGCGATTATTATCGCCAGGATCACCAGGAATACCATATCGACGCTGCCCACCTTGTAGCCCTCGGGCAATCTGGCGCAGTCGCCTCCGTTCATAAGCCTCGCTATTACCGACCTCTTCTTGTCGATCTGCTCGGCGGGAAGCTCCGTTTTTTCTCTGCGCTCGGGTCGGGGAGCCTCGCTCCGCGGACGCACGCGACGCGCCGAGACTTCGCTCTCATCCGTTATACGACGGTCGGGATTTTGTCGTGGCTGTTTGTTTTGAGGATCACCCGACACGGGGCGTTTTACAAAATAATCTTCGTTGTTTCCCATTACGGGTCTCCTTTCAAAATCGTTTTAAATGCCAAACCAGGCAAGAACACAGCAAAGAAGTGTCACAAAAGAGAAGACCGAAACGATCTTCACCTCGCTCCAACCGCACTTTTCAAAGTGGTGGTGGATAGGGCTCATTTTAAAAATTCTCTTGCCCGTCAGCTTGAAGCTTGCCACCTGCAAGATGACAGACAGAGTCTCAAGAACAAACACAAGCCCGAAAACGAGAACGATCAGAGGATTGTTGAGCATAAATGCCGAGCCAACCACCATTCCGCCAAGGAACAGAGAACCCGTATCGCCCATGAACGCCCTCGCGGGGTAAAAATTATACATCAAAAAACCAAGGGTGCCGCCGATCATACAAGCGGAGACAAGCCCTAAGGGCAGGTCTGTGCTAACGAAGGAAACAGCACACAAAAGCATGCCGATGACAAGCGTCACCGAGCTTGCAAGACCGTCAACGCCGTCGGTCAGGTTCACACTGTTAACGATTCCCGTGACGATAAAGAGCGCAAAGAAATAGTAAAACACTCCAAGCTCAAGCTCGACGCCAAAGTAAGGGATGTAAAGGGACGTGTCGATGTGTCCCGTCAGCTTCATGACGACCACGTAAACAACGGCCGCCAAAAGCTGAAGCGCAAACTTCTGCCATGCAAGCAGTCCCTCGTTCTGCTTCTTTACCAGCTTTGCGAAATCGTCGATAAAGCCGATCATGCCGTTGAAGGTGGCGAGTCCCAGGGTCAGCGCCAGGGGAATGAGGCTGTTTGCCTTACCCTTGATGCCGTAGTACACGAAAAATCCCGTCATCACAAGCAGTATAGCCATGATGAAGCATATACCGCCCATTGTGGGCGTTCCCTCTTTGGATTTGTGCCAGCGAGGACCTATGTCAAGGATCTTCTGTCCAACCTTGTGGCTTTTAAGTATGGGAATGACCTTGGAGCAGAGTGCCACGGTCAAAACGAACACAGCAAGCGTCGAAACGGCTATATTTATTGCAAAAGTCATGTTAGATCTCCATTCTTTTTGGGGTGCACCGACCTCAGGCTTTATTCAGTCGGGAAGTATTTTCACGCAGGTATGCGATGATCCGCTCCAGCGCCATCGAACGGCTGGCCTTAAAGAGCACCACGTCCCCTGCCCTCAGTCCGTGAAGAAGCATTTCTCCTGTAATTTCGGGACGATCCTTGTCCCGATTTACGTACACATTCTCCTGCGCTACTCCGCTCTTCAGGGCCGCCGCGGCGATCTCGGACGCACGCTCACCAAAAGTAAATAGCACCCGTCCGCCCTTTGAGGCAAGGTAAGAGCCGACCAAGCGGTGAAGCTCGGGAGACTTTTCGCCCAGCTCAAGCATATCGCCAAGCACGGCTACCATGCGTCCGCCCTTCTGCTCCGCGAGCTGAGAAAGGACGTCGATCCCGCTTCGCATTGATTCGGGACTTGCGTTGTAGCAGTCTTCAATTATTGTCAGCCCCTCAAGCTCATATATATTCTGTCTCATTCCCACGTTCTTGAAATCAAGCAGACCCGCGCGGATACTTTCATCGTCCATGCCTAAAATCCTACCCGCCGCGAATGCAAAAAGCGCGGCGTATACGTAGTGATTTCCCATGACGGGAAGCTCGATGTTGGGAATGACTTGGCCGTCGGCTATCATGTCAAAAGTGGTCTTTGAAGCCTCGAAGCGAATATTCAACGCCCGCAGGTCCGCGTCGCGGTTACTTATTCCCACGAACAAGGGCTTGACGGTACCACAATCGTATTCGCAGAGCAGCGGCTCATCGCCGTTGAGCACGAGCGTACCGCCGTCTTGCAGACCTTCAAGTATCTCCATTTTGGCGCGGCAGATGTTCTCTCTCGACCCAAGCATCTCCATGTGGGAAGTGCCGATGTTGGTCACAAGAGCCACCGAAGGACGGGCAACACGACTCATGTGGCCGATCTCGCCAAACCCGCTCATGCCCATCTCAAGCACAGCGGACTGACAATCGCCCGTGACCTCGAAAAGACTCATGGGAAGACCGATCACGCTGTTGTAATTTCCCTCGGTCTTGTAGTTCTTAAATCGGCGGGAAAGCACGGCGGAAACGAATTCCTTGGTGGTGGTCTTGCCCACGCTTCCCGTCACCGCCACGGTCTTCATTTCGGAACCTCTTCGGTAAAAGGACGCAATGTCACCGATAGCCCTCACGCTGTCAGACACCACAATAAAATCGCAGTCAAGGTCAGCGCAGTTGTCGGGAATACGTTGACATAGCACCGCACGACAGCCACGCTCGACCACAGATGGAATAAAATCGTGTCCGTCCGCCCGCTCTCCTGCAATGGCAATGAAAAGAGACTGACTGTCAACCTCTCTCGAATCGGTGCAGACGTTTGCAAAGCCTCGTCCGGGCACACCCGACACCAGCCTGCCGGTGCACGCTGTCGCCGCTTCCGCGCAACTTAAATTCCCTCTTGCCAACTGCGTTCTCATTTTCGTTTCTCCCAAATTATCGCTCTTTATTCGGGATTTTTTCTAAAGAAAAAATCCCGAATAAAGAGATTCTTTTTACCCGTAATATTTTTCGGCAAATTCTCGTGCCAACGCTTCCTCGTCAAAGGGGAAAACGCCATTTTCGTTGATCTCGTATTTCTCATGCCCTTTTCCCGCGAGCAGGATTATATCCCCGCGGAGAGCGTTAGATATTGCATATTCAATGGCTTCCTTTCGGTCGCAGATCACCACGCAGGAGCACGCGCCAAAGTCAACACCTGAAAGTATCTGAGCCGTAATGTCCTCGGTCCGCTCGCTTCGGCTGTTGTCTGCAGTCACTATGACCAAGTCGGCCATAGACGAGGCTATTTTTCCCATAACGGGTCTTTTTGACTTATCGCGGTCGCCGCCACAGCCGAACAGAAGCACTATCCTTTGCCCTTTTACACGCGCATTTCTCGCCGTCCGCAAAAGATTCTCCAGGGCGTCCGGCGTATGAGCGTAGTCGATAAAGACGGAAAAATCCGCGCCGTGGCATATCTTGACGCGCTGAAGCCGTCCGTCGATCCCCCGCATAGAGGCCAGGGCTATTCTTATATTCGACGGAGCAATTCCCATTTCAAGTGCCGCGCTTGCCGCCAGAAGCGTGTTTGAAACGGTGAAGGTTCCCGGGATCGAGCTCGAGATCTTGAATATGGCAGAGATCGAGTTCAGAACGTACTCGACGCCATCCACCCCCCGCGCATTTACGGGGTCGGCGGAATAATCAAGGTCGCGACCCACACCGCACCGCACAACTCTATGGCAATGCTCTTCGGCAAACTGCGCCATTGAGTGTCCGTATTTATCCGAGCAGTTTATGACCGCCGTGTCACATGCCTCAAAAAGCTTCTTCTTTGCATCGAAGTATTCCTCCATGCTCCCGTGAAAATCAAGATGATCGGGAGTGAGGTTGGTAAACAGCCCAAAGTCAAAATGCAAAGGCGCTAGCTTGTCAAGAGCTAAGGCGTGAGAGGTGACCTCCATAATGACGGTCTCCACACCCTCCGAGCGCATCTGTGCGAGTATTCTGTAAAGCTCTCCCGGGTCGGGGGTAGTCATGTTCGCTCTCCTGTCGGACGAGCGCAAGTCGATGACCTTATCCCCGCATAGACATTTCACGGTGCCGATAAGCCCCGTTTTCACCCCCGCCGAGTCAAGTATAGCTTTGAGCATGAACGTAACCGACGTTTTGCCGTTGGTTCCCGTTACGCCGATAAAATTCATTCCCTTTGAGGGACAGCCGCAAAATCTGTGCCAGATAAATGACAGCGCACGGCGGGTATTTTCGGTCTCGTAGCAAAGGACGCCGTCGGGCAAGGTCGCCCTGACCTCATCCCCTCTGCCGACCTGGCAAAGAACCGCAACAGCTCCCCGCTCTGCCGCCTCGCGGGCGAATTTGTGTCCATCCGTATGCAGTCCTTTAATGCAGACGAAGACGTCACCCGGCTTGGTCTCACTCGATGAAGAGGAAATACCGAGTATTTCTGTCTCCTCGCACAGCAAATCTTGTTCGATGTGTATATCCCGAAATAGTTCGATAATTTTCAAGCGTTTTTCTCCTTGAATTAGATAGATTTGATATTTCTTTAAATACTTCCATCTAATCCAAGGCATTTATCGCCTGAAATCAGTGTTTTTTACTTAAAAATCAGTCTGTACCGTCCATGTATCTGAGTTCGATAGAGACTACCGTTCCCGCAGGAACCTTTTCTCCTGCGGCAGGAGACTGGGATACGACCACAGGGCCGCTTCCGTTTTGGGAATTTGTTGATCCAGTTATAAGAATGTTCAGATTGCTGTTGGTTATCATCACGTTGGCAACGGTGGCGTTCTTGCCCATAACGTCGGGAACTGTTATGGTAGACGCAGGCTGTGCATCGCCCGTGTAAACGTAGAGCTTTCCGTCACGGCTCATCTCGCTGCCCGCTTTGGGAACGAGCTTCGTTACCACGTCGCCCTCTCCGATGACCTCATAATCAAGTGAAATGTAATCAAGACTCGCTACCGTATCCGCCAAGCTCCAGCCAACATAGGAAGGAACCTTTCTGGATATCTTTGCAAGCTCGGCCTCGCTGTATTCGGCCTCAACTCCCATGTAAGGAAGAATGGTCTTCATGACGTTTGCCACGTAAGGAGCGGCTACGATAGACCCGTACACCGAGCCGTTCTGCGGCTCGTCGACAACGATAAGCACCGCTACCTGGGGGTTTTCCGCAGGAGCGTAAGCCACGGTCGAGCCGATTCTGAAGGATTCGTTGCCCTGATCGTCGAACTTACCGATCTTTTCGGTAGTTCCGGTCTTCGCGGCTATTCTGTAGCCTGCAACGTAAGCGTTTTTCGCACCGCCGTCGGTGGCAACGCCCTCTTCAAGTATCTGAGTCACGGTCTTGCACACGTCGGTGCTGATGACCTGTCTTGTTTTGCCGTAATCAAAGCTCTGTACCACGTTTCCGTCCGAGTCGGTTATCTCCTTCACTACGTGAGGTGTTACCAGATAACCTCCGTTTGCCACGGCCGCCACGCCTCTGATCTGCTGAAGCGCCGTGATGTTAAAGTTCTGACCGAATGCCGCCGTCGCAAGCTCGACCTGGTTGAAGTTCGCGGGAGCATGGAAAATGGAATTCTGCTCACCGGGCAGGTCAACGCCCGTTTTGTCAAGGTATCCGAGAGCGTCCACATAGTTATAGAACTTCTCCGAGCCAAGGCGGAGCGAGATCTCCATCATAACGGGGTTGCAGGACTGCTGAAGCGCTCTGGCAAAATCCTGAGAGCCGTGTCCCGTTTTTTTGTGACAGCTGATGGGTCTTGAGTAGCCGGGAACAAGATAGCTTCCACGGCAGAAGAAATGCTCGCCCACGGAAACCACCTTTTCTTCAAGACACATGGAGGTGGTCAGGATCTTGAAGGTAGATCCGGGCATATATGTATCGGTAATGGTCTTGTTCGTCCAGGAATTTAACAGCTGGGCATATCTGAAATCGTTGTATTCGTCCGTGCCCTCCACCAAGCCGGACTTTGCAATGCGGTCAAGATAAAACTGATCGAGCACGTTGGGCGCGTTACAATTAAATGAAGGATATACTGCCATGGCAAGAATCTCGCCGTTGTTTACGTCCATAACTATTCCGCAAACACGCTCACCTGCCCCGTTTTCCTCGTAGGTAGCCTTGAGCTGTTCCTCCAGAGCGCTCTGAATATATCGGTCGATGGTGGAAACTATATTGTGACCGTCCTTTGGCTCAATGTAGACCTCATATTCGGTGGGTATCTCTATACCGTGGGAGTCGCGAGCAGTCACGTAAAAACCGTTTGTACCGGACAGGATGTCATCATACTGCACCTCAAGTCCGTAGCGACCGATATTTTGGTCGCCCGTAAAGCCGAGCACCGACGCCGCCAGCCCATCGTAGCAATAATACCTCTTTGAGGTGGGCTGAACGTGGATCTCGTCCTCGAATCCGTGTTCTTCAATAAAAGCGCGGACCCGATCCGCATCCTCCTTTTCAACGTCCTTTTTTATGGTTTCGTCAAGTCGGTGCGTCAGCGCCGCTCGCTCCATGACCTTTTCGTATTCAACACCCTCAAGCAGCTCGGAAAGTCCCTTGGCAATGATCTGTGCCGCGTTTTCCGTCTCGCACTCGGAGATGTCCTTGGGGGAAATGAAGATTCGGTAGACCGTGGTATCGGTGGCAAGCATTACGCCGTTTCGGTCGTAAATGTTGCCTCTGCCCGCGGGAATCTCGGTCTTTGTCGTCAGCTGTTCCATTACAGCCTTTCGGTATTCGTCAAAATTTTCGGTCTGGAGAATGTATATCTGCAGTGCAAGATAGGCAAACGCCAAAATAAACACCGCAAGCGCAAGACCCGAACGCCAAAGCGAGCTTGTAAAAACGGCTTTAAGTTTAGCCTTCATGGTCTATCCTCTCCTTCCCCGAAAAAAATTAAAAATCAAACGGCAAGACCGATTTTCATTTTACCTGCCAACAAAAATCCTCAAATCTCGCCGTTTGTCCCGACCGTATGGCCGACACTGCTATCGCAGCTCAATATTCATATTATTTGTATCAATCTTCTTTTATGACTGACATCATCTGCCCGCGATCGCACTGAGCAGAGTGGAAAGTCCCACGTTTGTCTCGGGCTCCGCAAAGCTCTCGATCATATCCTCTTCGTCAAGCTTTATGTAGTTTCTTGTTATAAGATCGCGGCTGACCATTCCCAGCTTGTTGATCGCGATATCCTCAATAACTCTCAGATCGTTCTTGATGTCAAGCTCTGTCGCCAGCTTGCTTTCCTCGTTTGCAAGAGCATTTACCTGGCTTTTGAGTTCCGAGTACTCGTTTGTAATTTCGCCTGTCATCACCGTGCTTCCGACCAAGAGAACAAGGGACATCATGCAGGCAACAATGGTAACAAGAGTTGCCGCAGGGAGTCTTCTGAAGTTGCGCCTCGTTGCGCCCACGGAAATATCAGCCATCTTTTCAACGGCACGTCTCACCTTGCTCGGCTCGTTCTTCATCTGCGAGGGGAGCTTGGCGGGTGCAGACTTCTTTGCCACCTGCTGTACCGTGCGCTTATGCTCAACGGGAGCTGTGGTCACGGGCTTTGCAGGACGCTTTGTCACAGGTGCGCCGTTTTGGTGCACAGACGCCGTATGCCTGCTTTGCGCCTTTGCCGCAGGGGGCGTATAGCCTGCATAATTGGGACGGTTCTGATAATAGCGGTCGAACTCCTCAAGAGTTCTCGCAGAAAACTGCTGAGCCTGCTTTTTGGCGGAAGTAGCACGGGAAAATCCTCTGCCCTCGTACTGCAGAATAATGTTATTGAATGTAGCCGTGCAGCGGTTAAAATCGTTCATAACAAAATACTTCCTCTCCGCGGATGCAAGCTTCCGCTCAAAATTTTATATCAGTGGGTCAATTTCAGATCTTCTCAGCCACGCGGAGCTTCGCGCTTCGCGAGCGGGGATTTTCTTCAAGCTCCTTGTCGCTTGGAAGAATGGGTTTTCTCGTTACCACCTTCAGCTTCGGCTTGTTTCCGCACACGCAAACGGGAAATTCACGTGGGCAGGTGCATCCCTGCGCCTGAGCGGCGTAAGCCTGCTTTACCAGCCTGTCCTCCAAGGAATGGAAGGTGATTATCGCTATCCTTCCGCCTTCCGAGAGAAGTCTCACGGTGCCTTCAATGGCAGGGGCTATCACCGAAAGCTCGGAATTCACTTCAATGCGTATAGCCTGAAAGGTTCGTTTTGCGGGGTGAGGTCCGTCACGCCTTGCCGCCGCAGGGATAGATTCTTTGATTATATCCACCAGCTGACCGGTGGTCTCAATGGGCGACTCTGCCCGTGCTTTTACAATATTTGATGCGATCTTCGCGCCGAATTTTTCCTCGCCAAAATCGAATATCACCCGTTTCAGCTCTGCTTCGCTGTATTCGTTCACGACTCTGCGTGCCGTCAGAGGGTTTCGGTTGTCCATTCTCATGTCCAGCGGTGCGTCGGCGTTGTAGGAAAATCCTCTCTCGGGGGTATCAAGCTGATAGGAGGAAACGCCCAGGTCCATTAGCACGCCGTCTATCCTTTCGATGCCAAGCTCTCGGCAGACCTCCTTGATCTTCGAGAAGTTGCTGCGAACCAGTGTCACTCGATCCGCAAACGGCTCAAGTCTTTTTGTGGCCGCCGCTATTGCCGTTTCGTCCTGGTCAATGGCGATAAGCCGACCCGTGGTCAGGCGCTCTGCTATGTGATAGGAATGTCCGCCGCCGCCTGCCGTGCCGTCAACGTAGATGCCGTCGGGCTTTATGTCAAGCCCTTCGATGCACTCGTCAAGGAGCACCGAGCGGTGGTTGAAATTTATCTCGGAGCCACTCTGCTCCGTTTTATAAGTATCACACATCGTACTGGCGGAGAAGCTCGTTGAGTTCTTCTGCGTTCTCGTTTGCGATGGTCTCTTCGAAGTTCTTTTCGCTCCAGATCTCGGCGTAATATCCGCAACCTACGATAACAGCCGTTCCCCTTTCCATCTCGGCGTGAGCCAGCAGCTCGGGGGTCAGCATAATTCTTCCCTGGGTATCATACCCTGTCTCAAGGGATCTGCGGAACAGGAAGCGGTTTATATCCTGTCTTCTGGAAACGGGGATCTTTGCAAGAACGGAATCCTTGTACTTCTCCCACTCCTCAAGCGAATAGACGATGAGGCACTTACGCTCCAGATTGCGGACTACCATAACGGTATCGCCCAGCTTTTCTCTGTGCTTTGCAGGTATGAACAGTCTGTTTTTTGCATCAAGGGAATGTCTGAATTCACCGCAAAGTGACATAAGTTGCCCTCCTTTCGCTTTTTTACTGCAAAATGGGTGTATTTTCGCGCCATTTTTCGCTCAAATTCAACATTTTGCACCACTTGTATACTTATTATAGTCCAAACGCGGGAAAATTGCAAGGGGTTTTATGAAAAAATTTTAAATTTTTTTCAGATATTTTGAGAATTTATGCAGAAAAAGGCAGGAATTTGTAATTTCCCGCCTTTTTCGATTTACACCCGCCCCGAACAGCCATTTTCGGGGCGGGTTTTCTATTCTCTTTCGGTTTCCGACAAATAAAAACGGTGGCGCATGCCACCGTTTTCTTTGTTATTATTTTCTCATTTTGTGAAGCATCTCGTTCTTGATATCCCAAAGCTTCTGAGAAAGGTCAACGTAGTAGTTGTGAGGGTTCTCAAACCTGAGCACCTCGTCCCAGACGAACTCTATCTCTCGTCTGCAATGCTCTTTTATCTCGTGGATATCGGGAAGCGTGTAGACCTGCTTGCCGTCACGGAAAACGGGCACAAGCAATTCTCTTGCCGTAAAGTCGGTGAGCACCTTGCGCTTCCAGGTGTGAACGGGGTCAAAAATTTCAAGAGGCTTTGTATCGTCCACCATCTCGTCGTAAACGCAGATAAGGTCTGCCTCCGCTTTTTTGTCATCGTTGCTGTAAAGGCGGTAGACCTTCTTGAAGTGAGGAGTGGTGACCTTTGCAGCGTTCTCGCTTATCTTTATCTTGGGAATGATATTCCCGTCTCTGTCCTCAACGGCGCAAAGCTTGTATACTCCGCCGAAAACGGGATTGCTCTTGGAGGTTATCATTCTCTCACCAACGCCGAAGGCATCAACCTTGGCGCCCTGGCGCATAAGGTCGGAAATGATGTATTCGTCAAGGGAGTTGGAAACCACTATTTTACATTCGGTCAAGCCCGCCTCGTCAAGCATCTTTCTCGCCTTTTTCGAAAGGTAAGTAATATCGCCCGAATCAAGACGGATTCCGCATTTTGTGATTCCCTTTGGCAAAAGAACTTCCTTGAACGCCCGAATGGCGTTGGGGATTCCGCTTCCCAGCACGTCATAGGTGTCAACGAGCAAAGTCGCGTTTGTGGGATAAGCCTCGCAGTAGGTCTTAAACGCCGTATACTCATCGGGGAACATCTGCACCCATGAGTGAGCCATAGTACCCGTGGCGGGAACGCCGTAGACCTGGTCGGCAATGGTGCACGCAGTCGCCGCGCAGCCGCCGATGTAAGCAGCTCTTGCGCCCAGGATCGCCGCGTCTGCGCCCTGTGCACGGCGGGAGCCGAACTCGCTTACCGCGCGTCCCTCGGAGGCGCGGACTATTCTGTTTGCCTTTGTTGCGATCATGGACTGGTGGTTGAGCACCAGCAGAACATAAGTCTCGATAAACTGCGCCTGAATTGCGGGAGCGCGGACTACCATAATAGGCTCGCCCGGGAAGACCACCGTACCCTCGGTCACCGCCCAAATATCGCCCGTGAAGCGGAAGGTCTTCAGATAAGACAGAAACTCCTCGTCAAATATCTTCTTTGAGCGCAGATATTCAATGTCGTCATCGTCGAATTTAAGGTCGTTTATATACTCCACCACCTGCTCAAGACCTGCGGCAATGGCAAAGCCCGCGTTGTCGGGATTTTCGCGGTAGAATACATCAAAATAAGCGATAGTCTCGCCCATTCCCGTCTTAAAATATCCGTTTGCCATAGTCAGCTCGTAGAAGTCGCAGAGCATAGTGAGATTTCTGGAAATATTCTTCATTTCGTCCTCCATCAATAAGGTACGCCCTCACAGGGCTTCTTCATTGGAATGAATTATACACCAAAAAGGCATATTTTGTCAAGGGCTTTTGGCACATTCGCCCCTGTCTGCTCATATTCTGTACCAAGGGCGAAACACGCCCATCTGACGAAAGGAAGCGACGAAAATGGCAATAAAAATATACATCGACCAAGGCCACAACCCACAAAATCCCAACGCGGGAGCGGAGGGCAACGGCTACCGTGAGCAGGATCTCGTCTACAATATCGGGGTGATCCTTGCAAGAATTCTCCAAAACTACGGCTATGAGACCAGGCTCTCACGGAGAGACCCCAACGTAATTCTGGGAACATCCAACGCATCCTCACTTGCCCTCCGCGTAAATGACGCAAACGCCTGGGGCGCGGACTATTTTATCAGCCTGCACACCAACGCCTCGGTAAATCCCATGGCAAGCGGATCGGAGGCTTACGTTTATAGCCTCAACTCCGTCGCCTATCCTCTGGCGCAATCGATACTCGAACAGCTCAACCTTTCCACCGGTCTGAGAAATCGCGGTGTTCAGGCGCGTCCCGGACTTTACGTTCTGCGAAGGACCCAAATGCCCGCAGTTCTGGTGGAGCTGGGATTTATCACCAGCCCCGTTGATTCAACCCTCATGGCCGACGCGCCCGAAACCTTTGCCCAAGGTGTAGCCGACGGTATCGTGGACTACATAAATCGGGTGGAGACCGCCTCGGTTTCGGGCGCGGAGGAAATAGCGGTCTGGGAGCGCGTGCAGGAAACGCCCGACATTGAGCCCGACACTCACAACAGCATCAAACCCAGCACCCCCGGCGGCAACGTGTCCGACACGCCCGGTGGCATTGAGTCCGGATCTCCCGACGACACCGAGCCAAGTATCCCCGATGGCACCGAGACTTCCCTCACCTACGAGGATTTCCTGCGAGAAAATCCCCGTCTGGGATATCTGAAGATACAAGCGTTCTCGGGCAGGCAGTCCTACCCCATTGAGGGGGTGAAGGTTGCCGTAACGAAGGATTTCGACGACGGACGGGTGCTCTTTTTCGAGGGGATCACCGACCCGGACGGCATAATCGACGGCATCGAGCTTCCCGCACCGCCAAGAGAAAATTCTCTGGTCTTCCTCACCCCCGACAAGACCGCCGTATACGACATGACGGCTCTTTTTGATGGCGTTGCACCGCAGAAGAGCAGTGTGGAGATCTACGAGGGCATAAAGAGCATACAGCCCATCATCATCGGTGCGGAGGATGACAGATGACCATACCCGAAAACATTACCGTTCACCTGGGGTTGCCGAGCGATCGTTCCGTGCCAAACGTGACCGTTCCGTTCATTGATTATATAAAAAACGTAGCCTCCTCGGAGATCTATCCCACCTGGCCCGAGACCGCTCTCCGCGCCAATATTTACGCGCAGATTTCCTACGCGCTCAACCGGATCTACACCGAATATTACCGCTCTCGGGGATATGATTTTGACATCACCTCGACTACCCAGTTTGACCAGACCTTTGTTTACGGCAGGGATATTTTCGACAACATTGGGGAGATAGTTGACGAGGTGTTCAACGACTATATTGTCCGCCAAGGGTCGGTAGAGCCGCTTTTTGCCGCCTACTGCAACGGAACGACCGTCGTGTGCAACGGTCTGTCCCAGTGGGGTAGCGTGGCTCTGGCCGAGGAGGGACTGACCCCTTACGAAATCCTTCAATATTATTACGGCGACGATATAAACATAATTTTCAACGCGCCTACCGCCAGAAATCTTCCCTCCTATCCCGGGCGGCCTCTACGGCGAGGAGATTCCTCCCAGGACGTTCTCACCATTCAGCGACAGCTTAACAGAATAGGGCAAAATTACCCGGCCATCGGACGGATAAACGACCCCGACGGTATCTTCGGGCAGGACACGGAGAACGCAGTGAGAACCTTTCAGCGGATCTTTAACCTGACCCAGGACGGCGTGGTAGGAAAGGCGACCTGGTACAGAATAAAATCCATCTGGGCGGCAGTGAAGCGTTTGGCGGAGGTGCAAAGCGAGGGAATCTCTCCGGGTGACGTGCGCCTGATATACCCCCGTCAGCTTGCCGTCGGAGACACGGGAGACGCGGTGCGGGATCTTCAGTATTTTTTGTCGGTCATCGCTTTTTTTGACCCTCAAGTACCCGATGTTACCGTGGACGGCACTTTCGGAACACAGACCGAAAATGCGGTCCGCGCTATTCAGCGGCAGGCGGGCTTGACGGAGGACGGGATCGTGGGCAGAGCTACTTGGAACGCAATTACCGACACCTATTCGCGTGCCCTGAACTCCATTCGTGGCGAGTACGGAGACCTTGCCGACGAAATATACCCCGGCAGAGTCCTGAGCGAGGGCAGCGAGGGTCGGGAGGTGCTGGTGCTTCAACGCTTTATAAACCAGGCAGCCGATCGATACTCTTATATTCCGAGAATAACGGAGGACGGGGCCTTCGGTCCCTCCACCGAGGCGGCGGTTCGCGCAGTTCAAAGCTCAAACGGAATCCCCGTCAGCGGTGTTGTGGGACCGCTCACGTGGGAACGTATCGTAAATCTGGCAACACAGTAACATTTCGGGGCGAGGACGGTCTACGTCTTCGCCCGTTTATTTGTAAAATGACAAGAACACAAAAAAACAAAGCAAGAAAAAATACTTGACGGCAATAGAGTATTGATATATAATATCAATAAACACGAAAACGGAAAGCAAAGAAGGAAAAAACAAAAACCCAACAAGGAGAAAAAGATGAAAAAAAGCACGATCAAAAAACTGTTCTTTGGCGTACTTGCTCTGATCCTTATTTTCGCGGCTGTTTCCTGTATGCCCCCGAAAAAGAATGACGAGAACAAGAACGACGAAACAGATCAGAACGCTGTCGATACCCTCGACCCAAACGAGGCTTTGAGCGTTGCGGACTATGTAATAGTTCGTGCCGACCTGGCAAAGAAGACCGTTAAGGAAGCTGCCACAGCACTCCGCAACGGAATCCAGGCAAAGACAGGCGTTGACGTTAAAATCGTCACCGATATGACGGGTAAAGCCAACAAGGAGATCCTGGTAGGTCCCTCCAAGCGCGGCTCTGCCGACGGTATCATGCTCGACCAGTTTAAGATCACGAGAGTCGGTAGCACGATCTCCATTATGGGCGGCACAGACGAACAGACCGCGAAGGGAGTTGAATATTTCGTGGAAAACCTTATTTCCGACAAAGGGCTTCTGTTAGCCGACGGCTACAGCTACATACCATCAAGCGGATTCACCGTCACCACACTCAAGATCGGCGGAAAAGACGTATTTTCCGTAGGCATTTCCACAGACATCGACAACACGGCGTTTGCTACAAACCTTACAGCTCTTATGAGCGAGAAGGTTGGACTTCCCGTTGAACAGGTCAAAAAGATAGATAAGGCAAACGTAATCATCACCGACGACGCTTCCCTTGGCGCAAGGGAAGGCGAATGGGCAGTCCTTGTAAAGGACACCAAGGTCTATCTTGTAGGCTCTACGTATTATGAGCAAAAGGCGGCATTCGACTGCCTGGCAAAGCTTATCCGAGAAGCCAAGGGCGAGCTTTCCCTTGCCGACGGCATCATCAAAACCGACAAGATACAATCAAAGGAAGATTACTTTAAGCAAACTCAGCTGGTTATCTATCCCGAGCTTCCCTCTCAGGTTCGCCGCAATTACGATTACAAGGTAAGCGTAACTCAGGGCGACAAGACCGCATCCATTCCCGTTTACAACCACGTAATGGAATATTCCGAGTACAGCCGAAGCATCGGCGGCGACCACTACAGGCGCCTTGCCATGTTCGCATTCTCGGGAGAAAAAACAAGAGTTGACATAAAGGTAGGCAAGGACTTCTCCTACTACACCGTCATGCCCTCCGCAAAGAATTTTGAGACCTCCTACAAGGACGGCGTCATCTCGGTATACCTTGACAAGCCCGACTATTTCATGATCCGTCTTGACGAGGACGACAACTCCGTTCTCTCTATTGCCGCAGACTATCCCGAGTACCCCGGCGACATTCCCACAAAGGGTGATCCCGGTGTTTACTGGATCGAAGGCTGGCACGAGACTGAAACGGGTCTTTACGAGTTGACTGAGCCCGGAGCACAGCTTTACATAGCTCCCGGTGCGGTCCTCAACTCCAGAAGTAAGATCGCAGGCGAATATTCCAGAGTCACGGGCCGCGGCGTTCTCATCGATCCCTTCCAGAACATCAACGAGCGCGATATCCGTGACGGCGGTACCGAAGGCTCGGGCTGGAAGATGATGACCATTACCGGAAACGGCACTTATTTCAACGGTGTTACCTTCATGGATTCCCGTTGCTTCAATATGGCCCTTTCCGCCAGCAACTGCGAGATATACAACTATAAGGCGTTCTCCACCATGATGACCACCGACGGTCTTTCCATCTTCTCGGGAAACGACAACTACGCCGAGCACCTTATGCTCTACGTTGCTGATAACACCATCGTATATTCCGTCAAGAGCGGTCACGTAAAGGACGTTCTCTGCGGAACCACCTGCGCCACCCTCTATCCTCAGGGCGTTACAAACAACGTACTCTTTGAAGATATCCACGTTATGCGATCGGACGACGGTTTCGTGAACAACCGCTACAACCCCGAGGAAAAGGACAGAACTCACAACAGTACCCTTATCAACTGCGATGCAGTCGACTGCGTTCACTTGCCTCACTTCTTCTCGGGACGCGGCATGGGTTCGGCTGAAAAGTCCTTTGTTTTCAAGAACATTTCCCTGCCCAAACTCACAGCTCTCAGCGATCCCCACGGATTTATGAGCTTCACCGACAAGACCTTCAATTACCTTCTGCGCGTATACAACGGCAGCGGATATATACACACGGATAACTATCACATCACCCTCTCCAACGTATACGTTGACGGCAAGATCATCGACAGCGCAAGTCAGATAAGCACAATACCTCCCGAGCTGTATCTTACCATAGAAAACGACGACACCTATGAGCCTGTTGAACGCATCATTCACGAGGCTGAATACATAGCAAAGAACACCGTCTTCATCGGCACTCGCCAGGTTCAGTTTGAACACGACGTCGTAAAGGAAGGCAACGAATATCTTATCCCCGCAGATGCGCTTCTCAAGTACCTGAGAACCACCGAGACCGTTACCACAAAGGATATAGGCGGCGTTGCATACGTTTCCACCAAGGATCTGGCCAAGTGCTCCGCGGTCGATGACGTTACCACAACCGGCAAGGGTGTGGTCATCACTCCCGTCGTCCCCCGCGGAAATCTGCTTCTCCCCGACGAGGGTGAGATTAGCTACTTCTCCGAGGCTCCCAGCTACACGGTTGACCTTGTGGTCAAAGAGGAAGAGGGCACCAAGGTCTACTATATGTACGACCACGGAAAGTACTACACCGCGGCTCTGGCAAGATCCATCGTGAACGACATAAAGATGTACGGTGCAGGAACCTATACCCTGTCCTTTATGATGAAGGCTCCCGCGGAAACGGACGTTTCCATTGACGTAATCTATGACACTATGGCGGCAAAAACGTCCCTCGTCAAAGAAACTGCCGAGACCGAGACCAGGTGGGCAGAGGTCAGCATTTCCTTTGACGTAACCGAAGCTATGCTTGACAGCGAAGGCTTCTACTTCAAGATAGGCATGGTCAAGGACACGGGCAACCTTGAATGGTTTGCTGTAAAGAACCTTGTACTTGAAAAATAATTTCCCGACACATAAAAAACAACCGCAGGATCAAAGATCCTGCGGTTGTTTTTTATTTATTCAATTCAAGAAGCTCTTGAACCTTTTCGCTGTCCATTACGTCATCATATGCCATAGGTCCAACGTTGTGTCCGAAGACAACGGTAGGCTCGGTCGTGAGAGCATAATTGAAGCCCGAATATGTCTGGGAGATCTTGTTCTGACTGTCACGCCAGTCAGCGCCGATAGCCGCCGCTACGTAAGGCGCCCATTCTTCCTCTTTTATCCAGCATTCAAAGCTGGTCACAACTCCGAGGATCTCTTCATCGGGATCAAGCATTACGTTCTCTCCCCAGAAGTGAAGAACGCTTCCCGTTGCGCCCTTATCTCGTCCGTCCGCGCCATTAAGCTCCGCGCCCGTCATCTTGATCTCGTAGTGATCGTCAACAAGAGTTACTCTCGAAGCGTCAAGCTTCATGGTGCCAAGCGTATGCTCCAGAGTCCAGGGGAGATAATAAATACTGTTCGGCTTTGCAGGGGTATCAAGCTCACATGCCATATACCAGCCCTTTTCCTCGGTGCACAGCAACAGAGTTGTGCGGCCAATGCAGATGGTAAACTCCGCATCATCGGGGATAGGCATATCCGAATTGTTGTATACCGCGCCGATGGTCACTATTTTTACGTACTTATCGTCATATTCATAATGGTTTCCTGCATTGACACGATCCATCACGGTAGCTCGCTGGCTGGGAAGGCACATAAAAGCATAAATAGGATCGTTGATCTTGTCTGCGTAAAGGATTCCGTCAAACTTGTCCTCACACTCTCTGAGGCTTTTGTTCGTATAGTCCTTCCATTTTACAGCTCCCGTACCCGTACAGGGCACGTCAACTATCCGCCAGATGGTCTCCTCGTCGAGCATAAAGGTCAACTCGTCTATGTAATATCCCTCAACGCCCTCAATAAAATAAGCGCTGTCATCGGTGCTGTAAACGCTTCCGCGCGCACCTGCGGCTCTGACGTCATAATATTTTATGCCATCTATCTCGCGGTAAAGGGACGCAGGATCAACGGGTGTTTCTTCGGTTACATCAGGCTCCTGAGTATCGGGGGGTTGTTCTGTTGTATTCATTGAACTATCCTCCGGGCTTGTCTGATTATCCGTTTGAACTCCCGATGTGTTCTCGGGGTCCGTTTGACCGTCTGTCTGACCATCACCGTCCTTTTTGGGCGGCATACAAGCGCTCAGCAACAAAGTAAAAGCGAGCAAAATCAAAATTATTCTTTTCATGTTTTTTCCTTTCTACGTTTCCCCCACCGAGCCGTGTAGCCGAGAATAGGAGACCCTGCATGTGCAAGGCGGTGTCCTCTCCGAAGCTTTACTGCTTCCAACGTCCGTATATGCGCCGAGACAAGTCAATCGGTGCGCATACCGGGAGGCCTGCAATCCACTTCGGAAGCTTATCCGGACTCCTATAAAGTGATGTGGGTCCAATTTACCCGAGAAATCACGGGAACGGCAGGGATTTTTACTTTTTCGATTAAATAAGATCAGTTATCGTAGTCGACCTCGCCAAAGAACGCGTCGTCAAAGAAATCCGCCACGCGGTCGAACTCCTCGTCGTCCTCGATAGAGATGAGCATTTCCTCACCCTCATCGTCCAGAACCACCTCGAGGATATCGTACTCGATAAGCTGATCCTTGCCCTTTTCGGGTGCCTGACCCCCCTCTGCGGGAGTAATTGCTCTGTACTGCTTGCCTTCAAATTCAAAGGAAGCCAGAAGCTCAACCTCAAATTCGTTGCCTTCGTCGTCTGTCAACGTGTAAGTATCGGGAATCTCTTCACCAATGTTTTTAATATCCTTATCTGCCACAGTTATCACCTGTCCTTCTTTAGTATTTTACGTTTATATTGTATAATATATTCTTGTCAATGTCAACCGTTTTTTGAAATTTCAGGCAAATGTGTTTTCGGGAGAAAAATCAAGAACGGTTGAAAGTATGTAATTGCTGACGAACATTCCCTTCGATGAGAAGCGGTAATTCCTGCCCTCGCGGATAACGAACCCGTCCTTTACGTATTCGTCAAGATGCTTTCCGCAGAAAGCGTGGAAATCGGTACCGAACATAGCTTCAAAATCCTCGGCGTTGACTCCTGCATCAAGCCTCATGCGGAGCATAACGTACTCAGACATTTTTTCTCTGAGCGAAAGCGTCTTACTTCCCTCAATAAGCTTCATGTTCGTTTCGGGGATCTCGATTCCGTCAATAAAATCGTGAATGTTCTTAATTATGGAATATCTTTCACCCCCAAAGTAGGAGTGCGCCGCCGTACCGATGCCGATGTACTCGTCAGCGTTCCAATACTTCAGATTGTGACGGGACTCAAGTCCTGCTTTTGCGAAATTGCTTATCTCATAACGGTTATATCCGTGGCTTCTCAGATAATCCACCGCCCACATGTACATATCATATTCCGCATCCTCGCCCGGCAATTCCAGCGTGTCTCGCATCTCAAAGAAGGGTGTTCCCTCCTCTATTTTTAGGCAGTATAAGGACAGATGTTCGGGGTTCATATCGCAAACGTATCCCAGAGTGCTCTGGAAGCTTTGCATCGACTGTGCGGGGATTCCGTACATCAAGTCCACGCTGATGTTGTCAAAGCCTGCCGCGCGGGCATCCTTATACATATTGGCGAAATCCTCGACCGTATGTATCCTGCCGAGCAGCTCCAGCTCGCTGATGTTTGCACTTTGGAAACCGATGCTGAGACGGTTTACCCCCAACTTGTGCAAGGCTTTGAGGTATTTTTTATCCGCCGTTGCGGGGTTTGCCTCAGTCGTGATCTCGGCGTAGCGGCTGAGCTTGAAATTCCGCTCAACAGCCGACAAAAGTCTTTCAAATTCCTTTATGGGCAAGGTCGTCGGCGTACCGCCGCCGATATAGACCGTGTCGATCTCGTACCCCCGACAGCTCTCGGAGATGTCCTCCATCTGGAGCATACAGGAGGAAATATAATGATGAACAAGCTCGGGGTCGGCACCCGTGCAGGAGTAGAAATCGCAATACGCGCACTTTCTCAGACAAAAAGGAATGTGAATGTAAAGCCCTAAGGGCTTTTTTGTTTTTTTCATGCCACCTTCTCCTTTCAGCTCTCGTCGTCCATCTTGAGGACAGCCATAAACGCCTCGGGCGATACCTGTACCGAGCCCAGCTGGCGCATCTTCTTCTTACCTTCCTTCTGCTTTTCAAGCAGCTTTTTCTTTCTGGTAATATCGCCGCCGTAGCACTTTGCAAGAACGTCCTTTCTCATAGCCTTGACGGTTTCGCGCGCGATAATTCTTGAGCCTACCGCCGCCTGGATCGGGATCTCGAAAAGCTGTCTCGGAATATTTTCCTTGAGCTTCTCCGCGATCTTTCTCGCCCTGGCGTAAGCCTTTTCCTCGTGGACTATAAAGGACAGCGCGTCCACCGTTTCTCCGTTGAGCATGAAATCAAGCTTCACCAGCTTGCTCTCACGGTAATCGGACAGCTCATAATCAAGGGACGCATAGCCCTTGGAACGGCTTTTGAGCGCATCGAAGAAGTCGTAAATGATCTCGTTCAGGGGCAGGTCGTAGTGAAGCTCAACGCGCTCGGTGTCAATGTACTTCATGTCGATAAACACGCCTCGCCTGTCCTGGCAAAGGTCCATCAGACCGCCAACGTACTCGGTAGGGGTGATGATATTGCCCTTGACCATAGGCTCGTAAGCCACCTCGATCTCGTCGGCCGAGGGATAGTTTGAGGGGTTGTCGATACGCACGGTCTCGCCGTTTCTCTTCTTTATTTTGTAAATAACGCTGGGGGCGGTGGTGATCAGGTCAAGATTGAACTCGCGCTCAAGTCGCTCCTCGATGATCTCCATGTGGAGAAGTCCGAGGAATCCGCAACGGAAGCCAAAGCCGAGAGCGATAGACGTCTCGGGTTCAAACCAAAGTGCCGCGTCGTTTAACTGCAGCTTTTCAAGGGCCTCGCGCAAGTCGTTGTACCGTGCGCCGTCAGCGGGATAGATACCCGAATAGACCATGGGAAGTGCCTGCTTAAAGCCCGGGCAAGGCTCGGATGTGGGGGTGTCCACAAGAGTGACCGTGTCGCCCACACGGGTGTCACCGATGAACTTGATGCTGGCGGTGATATATCCAACCATGCCTGCGGACAGCTCGTCGCACTTGGCAAGTCCCAAAGGCTCCATCGTGCCTACGTCCACAACGTCAAATTCCGCGCCCGAGTTCATGAGCCTTATTCTCTGACCGGATCTAAGACGCCCGTCCATTACGCGGACGTAAACCACAACGCCCAGATAGCTGTCGTAATAGGAATCGAAGATCAGCGCTTTGAGGGGCGCATCCTCCTCACCGCCGGGTGCGGGAATGTCGGAAATTATCTTGTCAAGCACGTCGCCGATATTGAGACCCGTCTTTGCCGAAACCGCAGGACAGCCCTCGGCGGGAATGCCGATAACGTCCTCGATCTCCGCTCTGACCTTCTCCACGTCGGCAGAAGGCAGGTCGATCTTGTTTATAACCGGCACGATCTCAAGGTCCGCATCCACCGCAAGGTACGCATTCGCCAAGGTCTGCGCCTCAATACCCTGTGTGGAGTCCACCACAAGCAGAGCACCGTCGCAGGCGTTGAGGGAACGGGAGACCTCGTAGTTAAAGTCAACGTGACCGGGGGTGTCGATGAGGTTGAGCACGTACTGCTCACCGTTTTTATCCGTGTAATCAAGCTTTACCGCACGGGATTTGATAGTAATTCCACGCTCACGCTCAAGGTCCATGTTGTCAAGGATCTGGTCCTCCATCTCGCGCTTGGAAACGGCGTTTGTGTATTCAAGGATTCTGTCCGCCAAGGTAGACTTGCCGTGATCTATATGTGCAATTATCGAAAAATTGCGAATATGCTTCTGCTTCTCGCTCTGCATTGAACACTCTCCCATGATATATTTTAACTCTTATATTATATAACAAAATCCGACCATATGCAAGAGGTTTTTTCAAAAATGGCAGAGGAGATTTTGCGACAAAGCAGCCCCGGCAGGAATCGGCACCTCGGCGACCCGCGTCCGCGCGAATGAATTTTTTATACGGCGGGGCTTAATTTGCGTGGCAAACCGCCCCCGCCCTACAGGGTAATTTGTTCATATACAGAGAATCTACAAAATTCATTTAACCACTTTGTTCTCGGGTCGCCGAGGACGTCGACCCCTACGGGCGCAGATCAAATCCTCCATCAACGTAAAATTTCCCATCAAAAAACGACGGTGTTCAGCCGTCGTTTTTTTAAAGTTTAGTTTGGGGAGTCCAGGCCCCTTTTTAAAGGGGCTTGGCGGTGTTCAGCCGTCGTTTTTTCGGTTTAACGAAATAATATGTCCGTCTTAAATCTCCTATTTGAAGGTTTCGCGGGGGTATGGGGACGCCTTTCCAAAGGCGCCCCCATAATCGCTCCCTCTTACTCCAAATGCAAACTGTCTGCGTTGAGGAAAGCGTTTGCCGCCAGCAGGCTGTCGGTTGGGATAGTTTGAGACGCACCGCACTTGGTGCATCTCACCTTGATGCCGTAGTCCAGCACCTCGGCCTCGTACTCACCCTCTCCGCTCTCGCAACGGCAGAATATCTTCCTTTCCTCTTCCAGGTCGCGGATAACGAACATGATAATATCGTATATCTGCGGATCGGGAAGCAGGTCGCTCTCATCTGCGGCGTGGATCACCTCAAAACCGCCCTCGATACCGCTTTTTTCAAGCATATCAAGGAGTTCCAGCTCGGTCTTGGACATCTCCGCTTTTACGTGATCGCCATCGCCGATAAAGCAGATATTCACACCCGAATACGGACACGGAAGCAGAAAAATATCCCGATTAAAAAACACCGACTGGGTCAGGCTGAAATTATGGGGCTTGGGGCAAAGCATACAAGGAACGCTGAGACGGATCTTTTTGTCGGGACCGTGCTTTTCCATAACGATCTGAAGCTCACTCTTGCCGCACTCGCACTTCAGCTTTATCATATCCGCACCTATAACGAACGGATTCACGGCGCTCATAACACCGCCGCCGCAATGGGGACAGCGATAAGCCACCGTCGTGCTTTTAGGTTCAATTACCATTGGGATACCTCCCTTTTTTCTATCATTCTATGGAATCTGCAACCCACAGGTTACAGATTTTATTGGGGAGCACTTCAAAAAAGTGCTCCCCAAAGTGCCGTTTTAAGTAATATTTTAGCAGTTGATAGCCTTTGCAGCCTTTGCGCTGTACTCAACCGTGTAAGCAGCCTTGAACTCCTCGTACTGATCCTCTGCGATCTTGTTGAACAGAGCGTTGAAGCAGTTTACATACCAGGTAGCCTCGCCATCACCCACAAAGTACATGATGTGCTGACCGTACTCTGTCTCAACGATGTCAACGTCACCAACCTTGCGAGTCTCATCGTAGATCCAGTTTTCAAAGGAAGTTACCATGTCACCCTTCTTAACGTTGTCATAGAAAACTCCGGAATCCTCTGTGTTCTTGTTAGCAAGTTCCTCGAAGCTTTCCTTTGTTCTGTCACCCGTGTTGTACTCGGAAAGGACCTTCTGAGCAGCCTCAAGAGCCTTTTCCTGGGAGCCGTGTGTATCCTTCTGGAACAGGATATGACCTACGTTCTTGGTGATGGTCTCGTCACGCTCAGCGTCGCTGAGAATGAGGTAAACGGTTACGGTATAGTCGTGAGACTTGACCACGTCAGCCTCCTCGCCTGTTCCCTTGTTTTCCTTGTTTTCATCAAAGACCTTTGCATCGCCCGCAACACGCAGGAACGCGCCGTCCTTTTCCTCAAAGAGCCACTCCTTGATATCGCCGGAAACCTCGCCGCTTGTAACCGTAGACTCAACGACATTATCAAGAGGAGACTTCTCTTCCTCTTTCTTTTCGTCATCCTTCTTGTCCTCGGTTGCGTCCTCAGTTGTATCCTCGGTTGCGTCCTCAGTTGTATCCTCGGTCGTGTCCTCAGTCTTATCTGCGTCCTCGACCGTTATGTTCTTGATCTCAGCAAGGATAGACTTGAATTCGTCGGCAGTCTTTGCCTCTGTGAGTCTTGAAAGTGCATTCTTGAGTGCTTCCTTTTCTGCTGCAATATCCTCGTCGGATTTGCCTGCGGTCTCGATAGTGATCTTCTCGGAATAGGAAATAGTATCAAACTGTGTGTAATCAACCTTGTTTTCGCCGTAGAAGGTTTCTACGTCCTCTGCCTTGATGCTTTCCTTAAGATCATCGGCAACCTTTGCGCTGTACTGCTCTGCAAGGGTAGAGATAGCAAGGAAATCACGGATATCCTTTGCCTTTACGCCCTGACCGTAGTTAGAAGCGATGTAAGCCTCGGTAGAAGTGCCGTAGTAGCTTGCCATAAGCTCGAAGGAAGAAATAACGGAATCAACTGTATTCTGCTCCTCCTCGCTCAGCTCGAAGCCTGCAGCCTTTGCAGCCTCTGCGTAAACGAGCATCTGCTCAACCGTCGACTTTGCCTGCTCGGTGAAGAAATCGAGCCATGTCTGGCTTTCGCTGTACTGCTGTGCAGAGAGCTTCTTGGACGTGTCTATGCCCAGATAATCGAGCAGACCGTACTGCTCGTACTGTGAAAGATAGTTGTTGTAAGAGGTCATAACCGCATACTGCATCATTGCGCCGTTAACTTCGAAGTTATCGGACTTTACAACGATCTTGGAGCGGAGACCGATTCCGGACTTCTCACAAGACTGGAATGCAAAAAGTGCAATTCCGCCAACGATGATAAGTACCAGAACGATAGTCATTATCGTGGAAAACAAGTCCACTTTCTTTTTTGTCTTTGTAGCCATTTTAGGGTACCGCCTTGTTTTTTAATTTTCTTTATGTCCTGTCGAGGATATATCTTATATATTATACCTTTAACTCATGATTATTTCATGAAGGGTTTTTGAACACACGCTGAATTTTTTCGCATTTTCTACACAGTGCGTTCAAAAATTATACATTCATTATAATGGGAAGAACCATGGGCTTGCGCTTGGTTTTGGAATAAAGGTATTTTGAGAGATCGTCCTTGACCTTGGTTTTGAGTTGCATTCTATCGTAATGCCGCGCGTTCAGACTCTCGCAGATAGAGCTTACAGCCACCTCTTTTATCTCATCCATCAGCGCCTCCGACTCGCGGACGTAAACGAAACCGCGGGAGACGATGTCGGGACCCGAGATAATGAGCCTGTCAGCCTCGTCGATGGTGGCAACCACAACGATAAGGCCGTCCTGTGAAAGATGTCTGCGGTCGCGGAGAACGATGTTGCCGACGTCACCTACGCCAAATCCGTCAACCAGCACCTTGCCCGCAGGAACGGTGCCCGCCCATCTTGCGCCCTTGGCGTCGATCTCAAGCACTTTACCGATCTCCGAAATGAAGATGTTGTTTGCGGGAATGCCCATAGACTTTGCCAGCTCACAGTTCGCCGCAAGATGTCTGTGCTCGCCGTGGATAGGCATGAAATACTTGGGTCTTGTCAAGCCCTGCATGAGCTTCAGCTCCTCCTGGCAGGCGTGACCCGAAACGTGGACCTCGACCACCGCATCGTGAAGAACGCTGATGCCGTTTTTGGTCAGCTCGTTTATGATCTTGCCAATGAGCTTTTCGTTTCCGGGGATCGCGCTGGAGGACAGGATAACAAGATCCTTTGCACCAAGCTTTACCTTGTCGTGGTCGGAAAATGCCATTCGATAGAGAGCGGACATAGGCTCGCCCTGGCTTCCCGTGGTGATAAGGGTGATCTCCTCGGGCTTGAAGCGCTTCAGCTCGCCAATATCGATCAGAAGCCCCTTTGGCACGTTCATATAGCCAAGCTCAGTGGCAGCGCCCACGATGTTGAGCATACTGCGTCCCGTGATCGCCACCTTTCGTCCGTGCTTTGCGGAAATATCGATTATCTGCTGAACGCGGTGAACGTTTGAAGAGAAGGTGGCGATAACAAGTCTCTTGTCGCTATTGGTAGAGAAGATGTAATCAAGGGACTCGCCAACCTTTTTCTCGGAGGGCGTCATACCGGGGCGCTCTGCGTTGGTGGACTCGCACAGAAGTGCAAGCACGCCCTTCTTGCCAAGCTCACCCAGGCGGGTCAGGTTCATCATATCCCCGTCGATAGGCGTAAGATCGAGCTTAAAATCGCCCGTGTGCAGGAGCGTTCCCAGCGGTGTGTTGACAGCAAGACAGCAAGCGTCGGCAATAGAGTGATTCACGTGAATAAACTCAACGCTCATCTGCCCTGCCTTGATCGTGTCCCCTGCCTTGACCGTTTTCAGCTTGGGTTTTTCGGGGAGACGGAACTCCTCCAGCTTGTTTTTGATAATACCCAGAGTCAGCTTCGTTCCGTAAATAGGAGGATTTATACTTCTGAGCATATAAGGGATAGCTCCTATGTGGTCCTCGTGACCGTGGGTCAGGAAAACGCCCTTTATTCTGTCGGCGTTCTTCTCAAGGTAAGTCATGTCGGGAATGACCAGGTCGATGCCCAGCATTTCCTCATCGGGGAAGCCCAGACCGCAATCGATAACGATCATGTCCTCCTCGTACTCGATGACGGTCATGTTCTTTCCGATCTCACTCAGACCGCCAAGGGGAATGATTTTAATTTTGCCCGTAGGCTTTTTTGCCATATATTCCGTAATTTCCTTTCCGATGCAACCGCATCTCTAATACAATATGTAAATAAGCGTGAAAAAAGTAACCTTTGCCATACCCGTCACACGACCCGACGAGGGGACTAAAGGTTTCAGATTCGATTTGAAAACGCGCCTGAAACGGCGCAAACGGTCAAGCGGGATAAACCCATCTCGGGTATTATACCACATTTTACCGATCTTGTCAAGCAAGGGATACCGAGAGCAGCACAAGAGAAGCACCCACGGCAAGTCCTGCCGCAAAAAATATAAAGCTTTTTACGTGAGGCGCCAGGCTTCTTCGCTTTTGGGGACAGGGCTTGGTAGCCTCCACTATACGATTTGCTTCGCAGAGCATTTCGGGCAGTCCCGCCTTCGACGTACCTGACCGCAAAATAAAATATGCCTCCTCGAAAATGTCTCCGCACTTCCCTCGCAGGACCACCACCTGCTTCTGACAGCCCTTTAGCATCTGCTCACCTCCTTTTTCTTTCATAGATTTTCGACCTCTTTTCACACGAATATTCGCCACCGAAAAAAAGAGCAATCCCCTTTTCTCGACCAATTTCGTTTTCATAGGTCAAAACCGACTTTTTGACAGAAGTTCCGCCATAATTCGACACAACATATCGTGCAAAGATAAAATTATTTTACAAAATATTGTGTTTTTATTGCAAAAACACTTGACAACGACAACAAAAAAGTATATAATAATCACAATGGAAGAAATTTACAGATACACAAAATAATTACAATATCAAGGAAGGTAGGTAAAGGAAATGAAATCAACCGGAATCGTTCGCAAAGTAGATGAACTGGGCAGGATCGTGCTTCCCATGGAGATCAGAAAGACCATGGACATCAAAGAAAAAGACGCCATTGAGATTTTCACCGACGAGGACAGAATAATTTTGATGAAATACCAACCATCCTGCATATTCTGCGGAAATGCGGACGACGTGATCTTCTTCGGCGGCAAAAGGGTTTGTCACACTTGCATTGCGCAAATAAAGAGCATATAACGAAAACGACGGCTGAACGCCGTCGTTTTTCGTTTACCCGAATCATGTTGTCGACACACGAATTTGAGCAGACCTCATCGAATCTGCGTCCGTCAACACATTTTCCTTTTTTGCTCCAAAAGCCACTCTACAACGTTTGTTTCAAGATACGCAGGATCCCACGAGTTGTGGAACACACCCGGGAAGACGGTGAATTTGGCATTGCCGCCCGCATTGTTAACGCCGTCCACCATTATTTGAGAGTTGATAATCGGCACAACGTTGTCCGCATCACCGTGGAACGCCCATACAGGCATATCCTTCAGCGCAGGTGTGCGCCAGGAGAATCCGCCGCCGCAAACGGGAGCGATAGCGGAGAAAAATCCGGGATAGGTTATTCCCATCTCCCAGGTTCCGTATCCGCCCATGCTGATACCCGTGCAGCAAATCCGATCTGCATCGACGTTATATTCATTAACCACCATATCAATCAGTTTTTTCACCGAGAGAACAATGTTGTTCCAAACAATGTTTTCGGGGCACTGGGGACAAAGGAGAATGAACGGATATTCCTTTCCCTCCTGTGCGTATCGGGGCAGTGCGTTCTTTGTGAGAAGACGGCACGTCTCCTCGCCGCCGTCACCGCGCTCTCCTGCGCCGTGAAGGAAGGTCACAAGAGGGTATTTTTTGTTTATGTCAAAATCCTTGGGAAGGTAAACGTAGTAGCCAAGGTCGGTCTCGCCGCCCTTATACATTGAGTAAATTCTTTTCATATTCAGTTCCTTTCTATCTATCGCCCGCCTGCACCGCAAGGGCAAGCGCCGCGTAGTCTCCGATATTCTCGCCAAGCCTTGCGGACACTGATACCGATACCGCCGAAATTTTCTTTGCCGTGTTCCGTCGTAAATCTGTGGCAGAGGTCGGCGAATCTGTCAAGAACACTTTCAGGCTTCCCCTCGGTCTTAAACTCCTCGCGGCGCAGGATCTTCAGATCCCCGCCCTCGGAAAATCCGAGACTCGCGGCACATTTGGTGCCGCCTATATCAATTCCTATATAGTACATTTTACCTCAAAAATCAAAAACGTAAGGCAGAGGCTCGCTTTTCTGTGCCTGATCCTCAAAGCCCTCAAATTCCTCGTAGAATCCCGCCTTCTGCATACATTTTACATAATAACCGTAGTCGATGTCAAGTATATTCGTAAAATAATGGTTTACAAATTTTGCGTCGTCATCAGTCTCCCACTCAAGGAGCAGGAAACGCTTTTTATCGTTTGCTTCGATCGAGCCAAGCTCGGTGACGCTCTCGCAAGGGACCACAGCCTCGCCGCACTTCAAAATTTCTCCGCTTTCAACGTCGGATATGCGGTATGTGATGTGCTTCTCCCCGCTGTCGTTCACACAGGCAAGGGACAGCACCCCGTCCACGGGCTCGCGCAGCATAAGACAAAGAGCCTGCTAGGAGCGCTTTATGTAATAGTAAGCCAGCTTTTTTGCGCCGTAATAGTCTACCACCGCATCGGAGATCTGCGGCCAGCCGTCAACAAGATTCCACCAGATCAGACCTCCCTTGCTTTCACGGTCATAACGGAAGCGCTCTATAAAATATTTCTTCGCCTCAGCTTGGGATATCTGACTTGCGCGTGCAAAATCCTCGAGATTGTCCGACTCTTTCCCGAAAAGGATTATAACCTGATTTGCCATCAGAGGTATGCGGTATTTCTCCCAGCAGTCGGGGATGTCAAAGTCAAAGGCAGTTGCGTGGGCCACCCAATCGGTCTTTGCCCACGTGCCCTGCTTTTCCCACTGACCGTCCTCGCCCGCTTTTTCGCCATCCCGCGCCCAATGCCAGAGCTGATCGGCGGCAATGAACTTCTTCAGCGAATCGGGAGAAGGACAGCCGTGATAACCGATCTCACTTGCGTAACAGGCCTTGGAATCACGATAGTATTCGCCCTTGAAATAATCGCGGGGTCCCCAAAGATGCGCCTCGGCGGCGTCCCAACGGTTTCCCGTCTTCAAGAGCACGTCGCTCAGATACGGAGACGAGGGCAAAAACGGGCGGGAGGGATCATGTAACCTCAGCACCTTTGGAATGATCTTACGAGTGAGTGCATTGTCCGAGGGGGTCATTCCCTGAAGTGGCTTGCCGCCCCAGAAATATGCCTCGTCACACTCGTTGTCACCCGCCCAAAGAGCGATCGAAACGTGGTTTCTCAGCTTCTTTACGACCGCAGACGCTTCTTCAAAGAGGCGATTTTGAAAATCCTCGTCCTGGGGATAAAGTCCGCAGGCCATGCAAAAATCCTGCCAGATCAGGATTCCGTTTTCATCGCAGTAGTCGTAGAATTCGTGGTCCTCGTAGACGTTTCCACCCCACATACGCACAATGTTGCAGCCCAGCTCCGACAGCATGGGAAGTATCTTCCCGATACGCTTTTTATCAAAGGAATGGAGTGCGTCGGCAGGTACCCAGTTAGTGCCGTAGGTGATTATCCTCTTGCCATTGACAACAAAATAAAAATGGGCATCAGGGTCGGAGGCAAGGTCGGTGCGACGAAGCTCCACCGTCCGCAGGCCCATGCGATAGCGGTATTCGTCCACCACATCGCCCTTATATTTAAGAGTAACAACAACGTCATAACGCAATGCCCCGGCCGAGGTGACGCTGTCTTGGGAGGAAGCCGATCAGGTGGTCTGTGAGCTTGAGAAGATAATCGGGGAATCCGACTCAAACGACCGATTTTCGTCCGATATAAAGCTTGAATGCTTTGGAAAGGTGCTCATCATCTTCTGCCGCGCGCTTATCCGCCAAAACAAAGATTCTCTTGAAAATTCCAAACTCTACAACTGCGCGGTCAGGCGCGCCATGGACATAGTGCAACGAGACTTTGGCCAAAATATCGGCATTGCCTCGGTTGCGACGGAGATCGGATATTCCCCCAACTATTTAGGCTCGCTTTTTACCGCGGAAACCGGCATGAGCTTTACGGAATATCTGCAAAACAAGCGTATAAGCTACGCCGAAAATTTGGTGAAGACGTCTGACCTGTCGGTAAAGGAAATATCCCGGATCTCCGGCTTCTCTTCCCCGTCCTATTTCATCAGCGTTTTCAAGAAAAAGCGCGGTTGCACTCCCGCGTCCCTCAGAAACTCAAATAAATAAAAGCGATGGTCGAAACCATCGCTTTTATTTATTTGGTGAATCCCAGCCGAGCCGTGATCTCGATATACTCGCCGTCACGGTAGATCTTCAGCGTCACGCTGTCGTCCGCCGTCAGCTTTTCAATCTCGCTCTTTATGTCCATGATATCGTCCACGGCCTTGCCGTTGATGCCCACGATAATATCGCCCGAGCGCACGCCCTTTGCATAGGCATCGTATTTCTCGTCGGTCGTATCGACCAGCACGCCGTCAACGGCATATCCGGCCTTTGACGAAACGGTCTTTCCCGTGATTCCCAGCACCGCCTTGCGCACCGCAACGGGGGTGGAATTCCGCACGATATCCTCTCCCGTGGTCTTGATCTCGTTCAAAAGCTCCATCGCCTCGTTTATTGGAATCGAAAAGCCCACGCCCGTATAACCGCTCTCAAGTCGGCTGACGTTAACACCGATGACTTCTCCTCTTGAATTTACCAGCGGTCCTCCGCTGTTTCCGTGGTTCAGATCGGCGTTGGTCTGTATGAGGGTCATAGCCTTTTCGGGAGTTCCGCTTTCATTGGTGAACTCGACCTTTCGGCCAAGCGCGGAAATTATGCCGTCTGTGACCGTAAATTTGTAATCCACGCCGGAGGGATTGCCCACGGCTATAACGTATTCTCCCACCACCAGATTGTCGGAGTCTCCGATCTTCACGGGAGTGAGTCCGTCTGCCTTGATCTTCAGGAGTGCCAGATCGCTGAGCGCGTCCGATCCCACCACCGTGGCATCATATTCGTCACCGCTGAACAGGGTGACCTTCACCACCTTGGATTTTGCTATAACGTGGTAATTAGTGGCAATGTACCCGTCCTCGCTGATGATAAATCCCGAACCTGCCGAGCTGTCCGATTCACCCATACACTCAATTACCACCACCGAGGGCTTTACAAGCCCCGAGATCTCGGCAACCGACAGCATATCGCTGTCGGTCTCTCTGATGTAGACCACGTTTTCCCTTTCAATGGTCTGAGTTATGTGGGTATAGCTGTCAAGGAGAGCCACCGCGCCGATACCCGCAAAGCCCAGTGCGAACACCAGCAGAGCGGTCAACGCGTAAACAGCAGTCCCCCAGCGGCTTTCTCGCCTTTGTTTTTTCTTGTTGTATTCGTCCTGGGCGCTGTAATCCCAGTTGAATTTCACCTTTTGCTCTTGGGGAGCTGCCGTCTCGGACGGCGCGGTCTCGATAGACTGCTCTTGCGGCTGCTCCTGAATATTTTCAAACTTATTTTCTTCCATATTCCATACCTTCTATAAGAAGTGCCAATGCAGAGCGAACCGCATCGGCACCCTATATTATCCTAAGATCTCGAACTTGTAACCGACGCCCCAAACGGTCTTTAGGGTCCACTTACTTGAAACCCCCTCAAGCTTTTCTCTGAGCCTCTTTACGTGAACGTCGACCGTTCTGGAATCGCCCAGATAGTCAAATCCCCAGACTTTATCGAGCAACTGATCGCGTGTAAATACGTGGTTGGAGTTTGACGCCAGGAAATAGAGAAGCTCCAGCTCCTTGGGAGGCACGTCAACAGACTTGCCGCAGAGCTTCAGCTCATATTTCTGCAAGCTGATCTCAATGTTGTGGAATTTCACCACGTCATCGTCGCTCTGAGTGCTGCGGGTATTGCAGCGGCGAAGCACCGCCTTGACTCTTGCGGAAAGCTCCTTGATGTTAAAGGGCTTTGTAACGAAATCGTCCGCACCAAGCTCAAGTCCCAACACCTTGTCAAAGACCTCGTTTTTCGCCGTAACCATGATAATAGGCTTTGAGGACTGCTCTCGGATCTCGCGGCAGACCTGCCAACCGTCCTTTTTGGGGAGCATAATGTCAAGCAGGACCAGGTCGGGCTCGTACATCTTGAAATATGTAAGACCCTCCACGCCGTCGGAAGCCACTTTTACGTCGTAGCCCTCGTTTTCAAGGTATATCTTTATGAGATCGCATATATTGGGATCGTCATCTATAAGCAAAATCTTTGTGTCCATCATAAGTGATATCCTCCTTTTACTTTCGCCTTGATTTTACATTAATTATGGGAAAATCAAGTGATTGAAATATGAATTTTTCTCGAATTTTCTCAAATGATTTATAAAATAGTGTGTTTTTCATAACATTGTGTTTAATATTATATCACATTTTTCGCAAAAATCAAATACTTTTTTATAAAAATGTAAATATTTTTAAGAATCATGAGAAAACTCTTGAAATTTTATCCATTTTATTACATTATACACGTCATTTGTAAACCCAAATTCAACAATTTGCCTTTTTTAAATAATTTTTCGTTTCCTATTGAGAAAAAGGAAATTATGTGTTATAATTAAAATGAATTATTATGCGCCACAGCGCGCCTGACCGATAAAGGAGACACAAAAATGAAACTTGGTATAGTCGGACTTCCCAACGTGGGAAAAAGTACGCTTTTCAACGCCCTGACGAACGCAGGAGCAGAATCTGCAAACTACCCCTTCTGCACCATTGAGCCAAACGTAGGCGTGGTCGCCGTGCCCGACAAGAGAATGGACGTTCTGGCAGAAATGTATAACCCCGAAAAGTACACCCCCGCAGTTATCGAATTTGTTGACATCGCGGGTCTGGTTAAAGGCGCGTCCAAGGGTGAGGGTCTGGGAAACAAGTTCCTTTCCCACATTCGCGAGGTAGACGCTATCCTGCACGTTATCCGTTGCTTTTCCGACGACAACATCATTCACGTTGACGGCTCCATCGACGCCATGCGCGATCTTGAGACCATAAATCTTGAGCTTATCTTCTCGGACATGGAGATCCTTGAGAGAAGAATGGACAGAGTCAAGAAAGCTATGAAAGGCGACAAGTCACTGGCCACCGAGCTTGAAGTGCTTGAGCGGGTTTACGCAGCTCTTGAAGCAGGTAAATGCGCAAGAACCCTTGACCTTACTGCCGACGAGCTTGCCATGATCTCCGAGGCAAATCTGCTGACCATGAAGCCTATCATTTACGTTGCAAACGTAAGTGAGGACGAGGCGGGCAGCGAGCCTGTTGACAATATAATGTACCAGAGCCTGAAGACTCACGCGGCAAGCGAAAACGCAGAGGTCATTGCCATCTGCGCAGGCATTGAGGCAGAGATCGCAGAGCTTTCGGACGACGAAAAAGCTATGTTCCTCGAGGAGCTTGGCATCGCCGAGAGCGGTCTTGACCGCCTTATCAAGAAGAGCTATTCCCTGCTGGGACTTATCAGCTACCTGACTGCAGGACCAAAGGAAGTTCGTGCATGGACTATAGTCAAGGGCACCAAAGCACCCCAGGCGGCAGGAAAGATCCACAGCGACTTTGAAAGAGGATTTATCCGTGCCGAGATCGTTTCCTTTGACGATATGATGAAATGCGGAAGCGTCAACGCCGCAAAGGAACAGGGACTCATGCGAAGCGAAGGAAAGGAATACGTCATCACCGACGGAGACATCGTTCTTTTCAGATTCAATGTGTAACCAAAAATATCGGGGCTTTTTGCAGAGCCCCGATATTTTTATAATTCGTTTTCGCATTCACCGCCTCGCCCGAGGGCGAGAAGATTTGAGACAGTCACGTCGGCGATGTTTTTAAGCGCTTCGGCGGTGAGGAATGCCTGGT
>JAZODH010000074.1:0-7260 GCA_045596925.1 Eubacteriales bacterium | reverse complement strand
TTTTCGGTCTCGTTGTCGATACCGTCGAGCATCTGAGCCTCGCCCAGAGTACCGAGAGTAGCGATAGTCAGAACCTGAGTCTGACCGCGGGTAAACATACCCGAGCCGTGAGTTCTGGGAAGAACGCCAACCTCAGCGGTGAGGGGACGGATCTCGTCCATGCGGCGACCGTCAACTCTCTTCTTGTCAACAAGCAGCCAGCGGCGAACGATCTTCTTCTGGATCTTGTAGATCAGTTCCTCCATAATGGAAGCGATCTCGGGGTACTCCTCGCTGAACTTTTCTACGATGTCGTCCATAATGGGCTGCATCTTTTCGTCGCGAACGTTCTTGTCGTCTGTGTCAAGGGCTTCCATAACTGCCTTTTCGCAGTATGCAAATACTTTATCAAACATATCGTGGTCAAGCTCGCAGGAGGGGTAAGCGAACTTGGGCTTGCCGATCTCGTCAACGATAGCGTTGATGAACTCAAGCACACCCTGGTTTTCCTGGTGAGCGAGCATGATAGCCTCGTACATCTTGTCGTCGTCGACCTCGTTTGCGCCCGCCTCGATCATAACTACCTTCGAAGTGGAAGAAGCAACAGTCAGCTCAAGATCGCTGACCTTTCTCTGTTCCTCGGTGGGGTTGATAACCAACTGACCGTCAACCATACCAACGAAAACGCCGCTGATAGGACCGTTCCACGGAATATCGGAGATAGCAAGAGCGGTGGAAGCACCGATCATAGCCGCGATCTCGGGAGAGCAGTCGTGGTCAACGCTCATAACGGTGAGGGTCAGAGCGATATCGTTTCTCAAGTCCTTGGGGAAGAGGGGACGGATAGGACGGTCGATAACGCGGGAAGTGAGAACTGCCTTTTCGGAGGGCTTGCCCTCACGCTTGAGGTAGCCGCCGGGGATCTTACCTGCCGCGTACATTCTCTCCTCGAAATCTACGGAGAGGGGAAGGAAGTCGATTCCGTCACGGGGTTTTGCGCTTGCAGTAGCGCAGCAGAGGACTGCGGTCTCGCCGTAGCGAACGAGAACGGAGCCGTTCGCAAGACCTGCCATCTTGCCCGTTTCAATAGAAAGGGGACGGCCTGCCAGTGTGTAGTGGAATGTTTTGAAATTCTTAAATTCCATTGCAGAGCTGATAATATCAGACATTTTGTTTTCCTCCTCAGAGTTTTTTATTTTTACCGTTCCTCTGAAGGTCAGCACTTAAATACGGCTCCGACGCGCGGTCGGGGGCATATTTAAATGCTTCTCCCGGGGAACGGTTTTTGACGATTGTTTTGAAAAAAACAGTAGAGAGTGAAGAGCAGAAAATTGTGTTTTCTACCCCTCACTCCCAAGCTTTTTTACTTTCTCAGACCAAGTCTCTCAACGATGGAGCGGTAACGCTCGATGTCAACTCTCTGGAGATAACCGAGAAGGTTTCTTCTGTGACCTACCATCTTAAGAAGACCGCGGCGGCTGTGGTGGTCGCCCTTGTTCTTCTTCAGGTGCTCTGTCAGGTTGTTGATTCTGTGTGTGAGAATTGCGATCTGAACCTCGGGCGAGCCTGTGTCGCCTTCAGCTGTCTGGTACTGGGCAATAATTGCCTGCTTTTCTTCCTTGAGCATCATTTTGATTTCACCTCATAAAAAATATTTTTTTGCGGCTTGCACAGAGACCGGAAGGTGAACCTCCCCGGGTGTGGGGCTTATGCCGGAGACCGAGCAAACGCATACGAAAGGTATTATACCATGCTTTTTTGTGTTTGTAAAGAGGTTTTTCAAAAATATTTTTGCATTTTCTTCTGTTTTTATTCTATGTATGAGGGATTCTGCGAAAAAATCGGGTTTGTGAGCCTTCCTTGTGTAAAGGGAGGTGCCGAGCGGGTTTATCGTGGGCGATGATTTCCTCCCCTACCAACAAAAGTAGTCCCCGCATAAAAAAACGATGGTGTTCAGCCATCGTTTTTTTGCTTTTCGGTTTGGGGAGTCTAGGCCCCTTTTCAAAGGGGGCTGGGGGGCCGGTTACTTCGCCATTTCAAGTGAAAGGTCGTAGAGCTTTTTGATATTCGCAGAGCGAATAGCGCAGGTGGCCTTCATCGAGCCGATCTCGTCTGCGGAGAAGCGGTCAAGGTCGCCCTCCTTTAAGGTGTTCTTGTACATACGGTCAAGCACCAGCGCGTAGTTGATGTCGATGGGGACGATCTGAGAGTTGATCTCGCAGATGACCTTGTTGCTCTCGCCCGCAAGCAGGAGCTTTACTGCAAGGTCGCCCATTCTGGAAGCCGCAAGACGGTCGCGCAGAGTAGGCTTGCCGCCGCGAACGATGTAGCCGAGGCGGTCGAACTTGGTCTCGATACCCGTTCTCTCCTCGATGATCTTAACAAGCGACTCGGAGAAATGTGTTCCGTCGGGATTGAAAACGCCCTCGGCAACTACGATAATATGGCTTCTCTTGCCGTTTTCCTTCATCTTCAGGATCTTTTCGATGCAGGCCTCAAGATCGAACTTGATCTCGGGGATAACCACCGCCGTTGCACCTGCGGCGATACCTACGTTCAACGCGATCTGGCCGCAGTTACGGCCCATAACCTCAACTACCATGCAGCGTGCGTGGGACTCGATGGTGTCGCGAATGCAGTCGATTGCATTGAGCGCCGTGTTCATGGCGGTGTCAAAGCCTACCGCATAGTCGGTAGCGGTAATATCGTTGTCGATAGTACCTGTCACGCCGATAGTGGGGATACCGTGGTTTGTAAGGTCGGTAGCTCCGCGGAAGGTGCCGTCGCCGCCGATTGCAACGATAGCGTCGATCTCGTTCTTTTTACAGGTCTCGATAGCCTTCGCCATACCCTCGGGAGTTGCAAACTCGGGGCAACGGTCGGTGAACAGGAAGGAACCGCCCGAATAAACGATATTGGAAACGCTTCGAGCGGAAAGCTCGATGAGCTTGTTGTGGATAAGTCCGCTGTAGCCGCCCTTGATACCTACGACCTCAAGTCCGTCGTCAATAGCGGAGCGCGCGATAGCGCGGATAGCCGCGTTCATGCCGGGAGCGTCGCCGCCCGATGTGAGTACGCCGATTTTTCTGAATTTCTTTGCCATAATATTCTCCAATCTGCCGCGCGATGAACGGCAAGGTTATTTACATATTTATAAAATCGTTAATAATTGAACAATTCTGAATTTCCATTTTACCTCAAAGAAAGAAAAAAATCAAGAGGATTTTCTGATTTTTGCCTCAAATTCCTTGATTTTTCTCACTTTTCGGAGATTTTTTCCCCGAAACCATCCGCAAACGGGTGGATATCAGCCGAGAAAGCATGGCCGCGAGGACGCATTTGGCCGCGTCAAAGGGCACAAAGGGCAGAACGCAGACAACAAGCAGTTCAACCGAAATCGGAACCCCGGCCGCCAATGCAAACCACGCCGCACCTATAATATACCCCAAATGCACCGACAAAAAACATCCTGCCAAAGTGATCCAAAAGCCATATTTGCGACCTCTCCCAAGGGATGAAAGAAATCCCGACAATGCCGCCATCGGCACATAAGAAAGGATAAAGCCTCCCGTGGGCGCAAGAATATGCCCAAAGCCACCTGCGCCGCCGCCGAAGACGGGAAGTCCAAGTGCGCCGAGAGCAACGAAAACCGCGACGGAAACCGATCCGCGAAGTGCTCCCAGAATGCACCCCGCCACCATGACGGCGAAATTGCAAAGGGACAAGGGCACGGGTCCAATGGGCAGGGTGAAAGGCGAGACCGCGCATAAAATCGCCGAAAACAGGGCGCAAAGCACTATGTCTCGGGTATGAAACCCTCTTTTTGTGTTAACCTTCGCCATTGTTTTTTTCTCTGCAGGTCTCGCGCCACTGTCCGGGGCTCATTCCCGTGACCTTTTTGAAGGCGCGGGAAAAGACGAAGGGGTCATCGTAGCCCAAAGAAAGGGCTATGTATTTGACGTTTTCGGTGGTGGTGGAAAGGAAATATTTCGCCTTTTCCATCTTCCTGCTCAGAATATACTGCTGAGGACTGCACCCAAGCTCGCGCTTGAAGATACTGCAAAGGTAGCTTCGGTCGATGCCCAGCTCCTGCGCAAGAGCCGAAACGGAAAGCGGCTTGTGCAGTCGCTCTTCGATGAGTGCCCTGGCGCGCTCCACGTTCCCGGACGGGCGCTTCTGCGCCACCTCGGGACGGTTTGCTCCGCGCTCAAGACAGTGCAGGAAAAGATAACAGCGACCCACCGCCGACAGGGACGCGGTAACGTCTTTCGATATATCGTCAAGTACGTCCCTTGCGATTTCATAAAGCTCGGGGGTGAATTTTCCCACAGGGTTTTCCGCCGAAATACCCACACGCTCAAAAAACGGCGCAAGCAGGTCTCCCTTCATACCGATCCACGTGTAGCTCCACGGATCCACCGCGTCCGCCTCGTAATAGTTCAGAGTGTCGGGCGGAATGAAGAAAAATTCCCCCGCACCCACCGTGTATGTCTTGCCCGAGATGGTAAAGCTTCCCTTGCCCGCGGTCACCAGATGCAACAAAAAGCGGTCTCTGACCGAAGGTCCGAATGAGTGGGACGGCTCGCAGTCCTGGTGTCCGCAGTTGACGGGAAACAAGTCGCGGCAATGCAAACCGGTATTTTTTGAAATGTATGAGATCATATCTCCTCCGAAAAAATTTCTTGATATACACGCATTGTACCACACATTTTGCAATGTGTCAACGGCGTGAGAGCAAAATTACCAGAAATTTAGGGGTACACAAAAATCGACTTTTAAACTATAATGTTAAGGAGGAAAGGAGTTCTCTTTTTGATATGGAACTTATACAGATAAGCGAGAACAAACTGAAGATAATGCTGAGCGAGACCGATATGATAAAATACTCCCTGGACGGAGACGAGGCAGACTATTCGAGGGACGAGACAAGACGCGCCTTTCGCCGTATGCTGTCATGCGTCCGTCAGATGAGCGGATTTGACACGCGGGGAGAAAGGATTTTCGTGCAGATGTACCCTTCACGGGGCGGCGGATGCGAGGTGTTCGTTACAAAGCTGGGCGACAGGAAAGGAGATTTTTTTGAGGTGGACACCCTGTCAAGAACTGACGTGAAAAGGCAGACGGGTGACGCATACGGCTTTGACAGTCTTGAAAATATGCTGGTGGTCTGCAGATATCTATACAGCTGTCGCGCCGACTGCCGAGGAGAGGGCAAGGCGTATCGGGACGACAGGGGCAATTACTATCTTTCCCTGCCCGCAGGCTGCAGCTTTGCCCACAGCGAGGAGTTCTCGAAAAAGATCAGCCCCGCTCGGCTTGACGCATACATAACCGAGCACGGAAGGTGCCTCATCGAGCACGGAGCGGTTGAGATTCTCGGGAAACTTTGACCGCAAGTATTGACAAGTGCCTTCTGCCCGTGGTAGAATTTAGAAAATCAAAAACCACGGGCAGAAAGGGGTTTTTATGATGAAAAAGTACGATCTGATAGTAATCGGCGGCGGTCTTACGGGTATTGCCGCGTCGGTATGCGCCGCAAGAGAGGGTATGAAGGTTCTTCTTTGCGAGCAGGGCGGTGCTCTTGGCGGTGCTATGGCAAACTGCCTCGTTATGCCCTTTATGCCTTATTTTGAGAAGAACCCCGAAACGGGCGAAATTTCTTACCTGTCCGACGGATTTTTTCGGGAGATAAGGGAGCGCTACACAAAGCACGCCAATGCTTTGGGTGAACCAAAGTTTGCCGATTCTCCCTGCTATTTCAACCAAGAGATCTACAAGATCGTATTTGACGAGCTTGCAAAGGAAAACGGCGTCGACCTGCTTTTCCACACCATGCTGTGCGGAGTTGAGTCCGACGGAAGGAAGATAAAGTCCGCGCGCCTTGCCACGAACGCGGGTGTGATCGAGCTTGAGGCGGATTATTTTATCGACGCAACCGGCGACGGTGCACTTTTTGCGTTGGCAGGCTGTGCGTTCAAGCTGGGTCGCGAGAAGGATAATCTCTGCCAGCCCATGACAACCTGCTTCCGCCTGTCGGGAGTTGACACGGCAAAATTCTGGGAGGAAAAGCCTCAGATCAACGAAAAATACAAGGCGGCAAAGGCGTCGGGCGAGATCAAAAACCCCCGCGAGGACGTTCTTTGCTTTAACTGGAACGACGGCTATATTCATTTTAACACCACCCGCGTAATAAAGCTCAACCCTACCGATCCCTTTGACGTGTCACGCGCTGAGGTGGAGGCAAGAGAACAGGTGGCGGAGATAGTTGCGTTCCTGAAAAACAATTTTGATTGCTGCAAGAACGCCGTCATTTTTTCCATCGCGTCTCATATCGGTATCCGCGAGAGCCGTAAGCTTGTGGGCGAGTACGTGCTGACGGCAGACGACCTTATCTCCTGTCGCAAGTTCGAGGACGCAATAGCTCTCGGCGACTACGATATCGACATTCACAACCCCGAGGGCGCAGGAACAAGCCATCACTTCTTCAAGTACGGCGAGGTCTACACTATTCCTTACCGCGCGCTTATTCCAAAGGAATTTGATAATATGCTTGTGGCGGGACGTTGTATTTCCGCGACCCACGAGGCGCAGGCGTCAATCCGCATAATGCCTATCTGCTGCTGCATGGGAGAGGCCGCAGGCCGCGCCATGGCGCTGGCAAAGAAGGAAGGAACGGGCACCCGCGAGATTCCCGTAGCCGAGCTTCAGAGACAATTAGGAATATAAAATATGGGGAAGTCTCAGGAAAAGCTCCCCTCGAAAACCTTAAAGATCAGAAAACAATCATCAAAAAACGGCGGTGTTTAACCGCCGTTTTTTTGAGGTCTTTCGGGCACAGTTGCAGCGAGCTTTATAGAGAATAGATTTGCTTTCAGATTATTCTGACAGAGAGCAAGGGCGAGTTTTTGCCCTTGCTCGGGATCGGAGTGACCGAGTTCGAGCCTTAGCAAAAGGAATTGCGAAAAGCGCCTGACGCGTATGAGACAATTTCTTTTGCGCCTTGCGAGAACGAAGAAAGCGTTTCTTGTTTTTCTCTTTTTCGCCCGATTTCTCTTTCTCCTTCTTTGCGCCTCAAAGAAGAAAAAGAGAAAAAGGGGAAATTCCGCACACAAATGAAATTTTAAAAAGAATTGATTTATGGGGGGGGTATCGCGTTTTCATTTTCTTTAAAAAAGAAAATGAAAAAAGGCAAAGTTTAAGCAAATGGTTTTGTTTTTGAGAATTCATTTGCGGAGAATTTTCTTTGTCTCATTTCTCTTGTTTCTTCTTTCGCAAAAGAAG
>JAZODH010000073.1:0-17482 GCA_045596925.1 Eubacteriales bacterium | reverse complement strand
GTGTCGGGCCCCCAAAGCGAGACCTTGCCCACCCCCGAGACCGTCATGAGTGCTCTTTCAAGGGAAAACGCCCGCGTTTCGGTGATCTTCCACCGCGAAAACACCGAGGGAATGGACGAGATCGCCGCTCAGGCGATCCTTGACATGGAGGTCCTGCAAATGTGCGAGATAGCAAAGGCAGGCGCGACGGAAATTCTTCTCATGGGCTTTGAGACGGACGAGCACGGCATTGCATTCCTTGCCTCGGCGGCAGAAAAGATAAGGACTGCAAGTACGCAGACGTTGGTGGGCGTAATCCTGCCCATATCGAGTGCAAACGACGCCGACTTGCTTTCCGACAGCTGTCGGAGCGTAGCTGATTTTTTCGACATCATCGCCATTGACCTGACCTCCCTTGACGGCGGCAACGACGAGGACGTGCAAAAGCTCCGCTCAACGGTGGACACCATGCAGGTCTCCTTCGCGCGATACAACGTAAGGAGTATTTTCGCCCACGGCTCGGAAAACAGCGATGCACTCACGGCAGTTCTTGATTCATCTCTCCTGCCAAACTACCAGTTTACAAGCGAGACGGGCATGAAGATCGGAGACGAGCCATGAACGCACAGGCAATAAAAGAAAACACAAGCACAGCGCCCGTCGCCGCGCAGGGTGCGGCGGTGGACGCGTACCCCGTCGCTCTGCTCGACACCGACGGAAAGGTGATAATATCAACGCTCCCGAGCGCTTTTGCATCGGGAGCGGATCTGTTCGCACCGCTTTTCCCCGCCGATCGTCAGCGACTCGCCCTCGATGTGGACGAGCTTCAGACCACCCGATTTTTATTCTCCTCGCGGGAGGGCGGGTTCTTTCTGCTCACGGCTTCGGCAGGATCGCACGGCATTATCCTTGCCGTCCGATTCGACGCGGTGAGGTCGGACAAATTCAAAGCAACGGCAAGCCAATACGGCTTTGAGGAGCTTATCTGTCGGGACAGAGCGGAAGATCATTCGCAAAACCACAGCGAGCAAGTCTCCTCGGCGCTTAGCTTCGTTCTGTCTCTCGATCGTCTTTTTTCCGGAGCAGACGGAGCATCACTCACGTCAAAAAGAAGCGCGCAAAATTTTCTGTGCAGATTTTCGTCGCTTGCGAGCGTTCAGATAACTGTCGAGCACCACGTGGGCAAAAAGGCACCGTTTGAGGCGGTGGACTGCAAGGCTTTGGGTCTTGCCGCTCTGTTCGCCGGCGCACTTTCCGCAAGCCTTTTCGGTCGTACACAGGTCAGTGTCTCCTTTTTTGAAACAGCCGACCACCATTCGGTCAAGGTTGAATTTTCTGTCAAATTTGACCCCAAATGCACACTTGACCTGCCGAGTGCAGAGTCTCTCGAGGAGCTTTTAGGCAGCATTTTAGCATTTAAATGTAAAAATATTCACGTCCGTTATGCGGATTCTTCCTTTATTTTCTCTCTGTGCCCTGCGGTCTTTGACCCCGACGCCAAGGGACTTATGCAGGGCAATGGCATACAGCGGACAAACACCATGAAAGGATTGAAAAAATGAGGCTTCCCACAGAATTCAAGGCACGAATGAAGGCGCTTTTGGGCGACGAGTACGCCGATTTTGAGCGCACCTTCGACGAGCCTGCAGTCCGCGCCCTTCGGGTGAACACCCTGAAAATGAGCGTTGAAAGTTTTCTGTCCCTCTGCCCTTTCCCCATGACCCCCGTGCCCTTTTGTCCCCAGGGCTTTTACTTTGATTTTGACGGCATAGGCCACCACCCACTGTGGCACAGCGGTGCAGTTTACGTGCAGGAGCCGGCGGCAATGGCGGCACTCGAGAGCTGCGAGATAACCCCCGGCATGAAGATTCTCGATCTTTGTGCCTCGCCGGGCGGAAAGACCTCCCAGGCGGCGGCAAGGCTTGGCGGCGACGGATTCATCGTTTCAAACGAGATCGTCCCCGACCGTTGCCGAGTCCTGCTGCAGAACACGGAGCGTCTCGGAATAAAAAACGCCGTTGTCACAAACGCCGACACGGCTATCCTTGGCTCGTCTCTGAGGGATTTTGACCTGGTCATCGTTGACGCGCCCTGCTCGGGCGAGGGCATGATGCGGAAAAACCAAAACGCCGTGGACGAATGGAGCGTTGAGAACGTACTAATGTGCGCCGCACGGCAAAAGGAGATTCTCGGCAACGCCGCAAAAACCGTTGCGTCGGGCGGAAAACTCCTTTATTCCACCTGCACCTTCTCCCCCGAGGAAAACGAGCTTCAGATCGACGATTTTCTGAAAGAACACCCGGATTTTCGGCTTATTCCCGTCAGCGAGCGAGTGCGCGCGGTCACCCGTAACGGCGTACGGCTTGAGGGGATAAATGCCGAAAACATTGAATTCTGCCGCCGCTTTTACCCCCACGTCTCCCCCGGAGAGGGTCAGTTTATGGCTTTGCTGGAGCGCGTGACGGGCGGTGAGAGCGATTTAGTGGAAAGCAAGCCCCAAAAAGACAAAAAGTCCCGCCGTCGGCAGGACAACACCCCAAAAAAAGGCGGAAACAAGAGCGACAACACAGCTTTGGTACGTGATTTTCTTCGCTCGGTGCTTGAAAAAGACCCCCTCGACGGCGAAAATTTCACTCTGGAAGAGAAGGCGGACGGCTTTTACCTCGTCCCCCGGATCTCCCTGCCCGACAGCGCAGTGTTTTCTGCGGGCGTAAAGGTCGGGACTGTGGAAAAAGGCAGAGTTATCCCCCACCACAGATTTTTCATGGCCTTCGGCGCGGATTTTAAGATAAAGGTAGACCTTCCGTCCTCCGACCCCCGCATCGCCGCTTTCCTTCACGGGGACGTTATCCCCGCAGACGCCCCTGCGGGCATCGCGACAGTCCTTTACGAGGGCGCGCCTCTGGGCGGCGGAAAGATCAGCGGCGGGGTACTGAAAAACTACTATCCAAAGGGATTAAGAGAATAAACACAGCCCAAGGCCTTCCTGCCTTGGGCTTTTTGGTTGCGGGGATGGGATTTGAACCTCATGACCTCCGGGTTATGAGCCCGACGAGCTACCAAGCTGCTCTACCCCGCGATATTAAATTGCTGACTTTCTCTCCCTTGACACGGTCTCTCCCCCGTTCTCCGCGCCCTCGCCCTTGCTTCTGGTGCCGGAAGCCGGGGTCGAACCGGTACGATACTCACGTATCACGGGATTTTAAGTCCCGGGCGTCTGCCAATTCCGCCATTCCGGCGTGCAGAAACAACGTCCGACGGGCACTTGCCCTGTCAGCGTAATTATTATAACATGATTTCGGAACTTTGTCAACCCTTTTGGGGAATTTTCCCTTTTTGCTTTGTTCTTCCTACATATTATACGCCGTTTTCTATGGAATTATTCTCTTTCTCTGTCTGTTTTACGGCTTGAAAACGTCGCTGTAGCCCCAGTTATCTTCAAAAAAGTCAGAGGAATTCACGAGGAATCCGTTGATCGGCTCACCGATTATTTCAAGCGTCGGCACGTTATATTCTTCTTTCATCTCTCTGCCTCCAATAAATTTTCTACCTATATTATACACCGCACCAAAAAATATGTCAAGCGAAAAACGAAAAAGGCAGATGCTCTCGCATCTGCCTTTGATTTTTGATTATTCCTCGTCGGGAATCTCCTGAACGGTCGCCGCCTGGGCTTCCTCGGCCGCCTTTTCAAGCTCTGCCTCGTTTTCGATGCGCGCGATTCCTATGATCTTTGCATCGTCCTCAACGTTCATTACCTTGACACCGCCTGCGGTTCTGGAATATACGTTGATGCTGTCAACCGCCGTGCGGATGATCACGCCCTCGTCGGTGATGACCATTACGTCATCGTCGTCGCTGACCGCCAGAATACCCGCCAGCTTGCCCGAATCCTCGGTAATATTATGCGCCGCATAACCCGTTCCGCCTCTGTTCTTCATTGAGCGGAAGTCGTCAAACTCCGTTCTCTTACCCTTACCCTTTTCGGTAATTGTAAGTATCTTCTTGCCTTCTTCAACCACAACCGTGCCGCAGATGTAGTCTCCGTCACGCAGGGTCATACCGCGAACACCTCTGGCGGGACGTCCCATGGCGCGGACGTTCTGCTCGCTGAATCGTACTGCCTGTCCCTCGTGGGAAGCGATTATAATATCGCTCTCGCCACAGGTATGAACAACGTGCAAAAGCTCGTCCTCATCGTCCAGACCGATGGCGATCTTGCCTCCCTTTCTCTGGTACTCAAACTCGGAGAGCAGGGTCTTTTTGATAACGCCGTTCTTTGTTACCATTGTCAGATATTCGCTGTCAGCAAAGCCCGTGATGCCAACAAGCGACGTAATCCTCTCACCCTCACGCAGGTCGAGAATGTTTACGATATTTGAGCCTTTGGCTGTTCTTGACGCCTCGGGCACACGGTAAGCCTTCAAGGTGTAAACGCGACCCGTATTTGTAAAGAGCATCAGGTACGCGTGGCTGTTCATTACCACAACCTGGTCGATAAAATCGTTTTCTTTTGTGGTCATGCCGATCTTGCCCACGCCGCCTCTGTTCTGCGCCGCGTACTCGTCAACAGGCTGACGCTTGATGTAGCCCGCCTTTGTCATGGTAATAACACAGGTGTGGCGCTCGATCAAGTCCTCCAGGTCTATCTCGTCGGTGGCTTCAACGATGTCGGTACGGCGAGGCTCGCCGAACTTGTCCTTGATCTCGGTCATTTCGTCCTTGATTATCGCCTTTACTCTCCACTCGTTTGCCAGAATGTCGCGCAGGTCGGCGATAGTGATATTCAGCTTGTCCAGCTCGTCCTCGATCTTCTTGGTTTCAAGACCCGTCAGACGGCCCAGGGTCATCTCAACGATAGCCTGGGACTGTGCGTCGGTAAGACCGAAGCGCTCCATAAGTCTCGCCTTGGAGCTGGGGATAGACTCGGAGGTCTTCATGATCTCGACCACCTCGTCGATATTGGCAATAGCTATCTTATAACCCTCAAGGATATGTGCTCTTGCCAGAGCCTTATCAAGATCGAACTTGGTTCTTCTCTCGATCACCTGCTCCTGGTGAGCGATGTAGATATCAAGAATTTCGGGCAGAGACAGGATCTTCGGTTCGTTGTTCACAAGTGCCAGCATATTTACGGCGCAGGTGTCCTGAAGCTGTGTATACTTGTATAACTGATTAAGAATTACCTGTCCGTTTGCGTCGTTCTTGAACTCAACGACGATCCTCATGCCGTCCTTACCCGACTCGTCGCGGATATCGCGGATGCCCTCAACCCTCTTATCCTTAACAAGATTAGCCATTGCGATGCAAAGCTCCTTCTTGTTTACCTGATAGGGGATCTCGGTGATGATGATGCGGTGCTTTTCCTCCTCGATCTCCGCCTTTGCGCGGACCATAATGTGACCCTTACCCGTGCGATACGCCTCCTCGATGCCCTTTGTGCCGTAAATGGTTGCGGCAGTGGGGAAGTCGGGACCTTTGATGTGCTGCATCAGATCCTCGAGGGTACACTCGGGGTTATCGATACGGCAAATTGTCGCATCAATTACCTCTGCCAGGTTGTGTGTCGGAATATTTGTCGCCATACCGACGGCGATACCGATAGCTCCGTTTACAAGCAGGTTGGGGAACTTGGAGGGTAGGACTGTCGGCTCCATGAGCTTGTTGTCGAAGTTGGGCATGAAGTCAACGACCTTTTTCTCAATGTCGCGCATCATATAATCCGCGATCTTCGACATTCTCGCTTCGGTGTAACGGTAAGCAGCCGCGCCGTCGCCGTCAACCGAGCCGAAGTTACCCTGACCGTCCACCAGCACGTGCCTCATAGAGAACTTCTGGGCAAATCTTACCATCGTTCCGTAAACCGCCGCGTCACCGTGGGGGTGATAGCGACCAAGCACGTTACCTACCGTCGTTGCCGACTTGCGATAAGGCTTGTCGTAGGTCAGATTATCCTCGTACATAGCGTAAAGAATTCTTCTCTGACCGGGCTTCATGCCGTCGCGTGCGTCGGGCAGAGCACGGCTCATGATTACGCTCATGGCGTACTCGATAAAGGACTTCTTTACCTCTTTTTCAATGTCAATATCTACTATTTTTTGATTTTCGAACAGTATATCCTGCTCGGTGTACTCGTTATTCTTAGCCATTTTCTATTGCCTTTCCTTAAATATCAAGGTTCTCTGCATACTTCGCATTTTCCTGGATAAACTGCTTTCTCGGCTCCACCTTGTCGCCCATGAGAACGGAGAAGATCTGGTCGCATCTGATAGCGTCTTCCATGGTTGCCCTCAGGATCGTTCTTGTGTTGGGGTCCATGGTGGTCTCCCAGAGCTGCTCGGGATTCATCTCACCAAGACCCTTGTAACGGCTTGCTTCAACGTTGCCGCCAAGCTCCTCGATGTACCTGTCTCTCTCCTCGTCCGAAAATGCGTATCTTACCTGCTTGCCCTTGGCTACCTTATAAAGCGGGGGCTGTGCGAAATAAATGTGACCGTCCTCAATAAGCTGTCTCATGTAGCGGTAGAAGAAGGTGAGGAGCAGGATTCTGATGTGAGAACCGTCAACGTCCGCATCCGCCATGATGATAACTTTACCGTAGCGGAGCTTTGAAATATCGAAGTTTTCACGTCCGATACCGCAGCCCAGCGCCTGAATAATAGGAGTCAGGGACTGATTTCCGTAAACGCTCGCCTCGCGGCTCTTTTCAACGTTTAATACCTTACCGCGCAGAGGCAAAATAGCCTGGAAACGGCTGTCGCGTCCCTGCTTGGCAGATCCTCCCGCGGAGTCTCCCTCGACCAGATAAAGCTCGGTCAACTCTGCCTTTCTCTCCTGGCAGTCCGCCAGCTTGCCGGGCATGGAGCCACCCTCAAGGAAGCCTTTTCTTCTCGTTTCTTCACGTGCCCGTCTTGCGGCCTCGCGTGCTCTGGTCGCCTCTGCCGCCTTTTCGATGATGGTCTTTCCAACGGCGGGGTTTTCTTCAAGGAACTCTGTGAGCTTTTCCTTGACCATTGAGTAAACGAATGTACGCATCTCGCTGTTGCCCAGCTTACCCTTGGTCTGACCCTCAAACTGCGCCTCGGTGAGCTTGACGGATATCACCGCCGTCAGACCCTCGCGCACGTCGTCGCCCGAAAAGTCTTTGTCAGTCTTTTTCAAAATGTTCTTTGCTCTGCCGTATTCGTTCAAGACCTTGGTAAGTGCGGTCTTAAAGCCGATATCGTGAGTACCGCCCTCGATGGTGCGAATATTGTTGGCAAAGGAATAGATGCTGTCGTCGTGGTAGGACGTAGTGTACTGCATAGCGACCTCTGCCACCATGTCGTCCTTTTCCGACTTCATGTAAATTACCTGGGGGTGGATATTTTCGTTGGTCTTTGCCTCGTTGAGATACTCAACGTAGGAGATGATACCGCCTTCGTACATCAGATCGTCCTCGCGAACGGGGTCAACTCGCTCGTCGCGCAAGATAATTCTCGTTCCGCCGTTGAGGAACGCCTGCTGACGAAGTCTGTCAAGGAGTACCTTGTAGTCAAACACCGTGGTCTCGGTGAAGATCTCGGGGTCGGGCTTGAAGCGAGCGTACAGACCGTGGTCGGTGGTGTCACCCTCGCACTTGAAGGGTCTTGTGACCTTTCCGCGCTCAAAACGCTCGGTATATCTCTTGCCGTCGTGGCAGTTGTCAACCTCCACCCACTCGGAAAGAGCGTTTACAACAGACGCACCGACGCCGTGAAGACCGCCCGAGAATTTATAGCCGTCACCGCCGAATTTTCCTCCCGCGTGAAGCACGGTATAGACCACCTCAAGGGTAGGAATACCCATTTTGGGGTGGATAGCGGAGGGGATACCGCGTCCGTCGTCGCGAACGGAGACAGAATTGTCCTCGTGTATGGTCACGATGATCTTCGTGCAATGACCTGCCAATGCCTCGTCGATAGAGTTGTCGACGATCTCGTATACCAGGTGGTGCAGTCCTCGCGCGGATGTTGAGCCGATATACATTCCGGGGCGTTTTCTTACCGCCTCCAGACCTTCAAGCACTTGTATTTGGCTTTCGTCGTAGGTATGTTCGTTTGCTGTCATTTTTTCTTTCCTTTCGGTAGTTTACATTCGGAAATTTTATGTAAAATATTTTTCTTTTTTCAAAAACGGAGGTGTTTAGCCGACGTTTTTGCCAGATTAGTTTTGGGGGTCCAGGCCCCTTTTTAAAGGGGCTTGGAAAATTCCCGGCGTTTCTTTTTGCCAAGCTTTTTCTTTGCGCCTTTTGCCGCCAAAGAAAAAGCGGATTTTAAATTTGGATGATCTTAACCGCTGTTAAAAGAATCTTTGCGGCGGGATTTTCTTTGCCTATTTTCTCACTTTCTTCTTTCTGCGAAAGAAGAAAGTGAGATGGTTGAATGTAGGCGAAAAGAGCAAAAAGAAGAAAGGCTTGGCTCGATACGCGCGAATTCGACAGTACCGAATTCGCTGGTTTCGTAAAAATTTTTTATTTCATTCGGGTCGCCGAGGACGTCGACCCCTACCGGTCTTAAAATAACCGTTTGTCCTCAAAAAACGTATGGTAAAATCAACTTTTTTCGAATCGTATTGGAATAGAGATCTAAAACCTCACACCTTAACTGTTTCCTCCGCTTTCTTCAGGCACTCATAAAGGATCCTGCGTTCGCAAAACGGCATCTTCTCGCCTCGAATGAGCTGATAATCCTCGTGTCCCTTGCCGGCAAGAAGGATTATGTCACCCTCTCTCGCGATCTCGGCGGCTCGCTCGATCGCCTCGCGTCTGTCGGCTATCCTTTCATAAGGGCAGCCGTTCATATGGGACGCGATTTCATCAATTATCTGCTCCGGATCCTCAAAATCGGGGTTGTCCGAGGTAAGAATACAAAGGTCGCAGTATTTTGAAGCCGACGTCGCAAGCTCCGCGCGTCTCGTCTTCGTCCGACCTCCCACCGACCCGAACAGGCAGATAAGCCGTTTCGGCTCGTATTCTCTCAAAACCTTCAAAACACTTTCGAGGCTTGCACCGTTGTGGGCGTAGTCGATAACAAAAGTCGTGTCCGTATCGGTAGTCAAAATCTGAAATCTGCCGTCAATTTTGGCACTTTCAAAGGATCTTGCAATCCTCTCGATCCTCACACCCGCCTTGATGCACACAACTGTCGCCGCCAAAGCGTTGTGGACGTTGAAAAGTCCCGGCATGGGCAAATTTACCCTGCAGCGCTTATCGCAAACGCAAAGGTCAAATTCAACTCCAAGCTGAGAGCCGCGGCGGTAAAGTCCTGTCTTTTCGGCTCTTATCCAGCCGTTGCCGCCCACAGTATACTCAACTCTGTGACCCTCCGTCCCCTCGGTCATAAAGTCCGAATAAGGATCGTCTCCGTTGGTCACCACCAAGGTGGTGGGAAACTCGGAAAAAAGCCGTCTTTTTGAGTCTCTGTAATGCTCAAATGTGGGGTGCTCCGCACCGCCGATGTGGTCGGGGTAGAGATTTGTATATATGAGACTGTCAAACTCGACAGCCCTTACCCGATTTTGGTAAAGAGCCTGAGACGACACCTCAAGAACCAGATATTTTACGCCCTGTCTTACCATTTCGCTCATGTAGCGAGCCAGAGAGGAGCTTTCGGGCGTGGTGTTGGCGGTCTTTTCGAAGTGACCGTCAAATAAAACTCCGTTTGTTCCTATGTAACCGGTCTTAATACCGTTGTCATTTAACGTGTGATAAATAAGCTGAGCCGTTGTGGTCTTGCCCTTGGTACCCGTGATCCCGATGACTTTTATTCTTTCGGAGGGGTATCCGTATAAGGCGTGCGAAATTTCAGCCAGGGCAATTCTTGTATCTTCAAACAAGAGAACCTGCGCGTCGTGCGGAAGATTTAATTCTCTTTCTGCCGCAAAGCATCTGCACCCATTTTCATAGGCTGACTGGGCAAAATCGTGGCCGTCGAATTTAGCTCCCGAAATACAGACGAAAAGGCTGTCTGCATCTGCCTGTCTTGAATCCGACGTGACCTTTTTTATATGAGCTTCAGCTTTTATTTGATTTTTAGGACGGTAATTGGCCGTCAATCTTGATAATAGCATGAATTAAACTCTTTTCTCCTGATCTTCCTCAATCCTCTCCTATTCTGTTTACGCGGAGTCGACCCTCGAGAGCCGATGAAGAAAGCTGTGAAAAACAAACTCTGAATTTTCCCGGGTCGGCAAAATCCGACACCGTGTCCGAATACAGAACGAAGGATTTTGGTATTTCCTCTTTATTTGCGAACTCAACAAGTCCTGCCTGCTGAGCTTCCTTTAAATATTTTTTAGTCTCCCGTGAGACCGTGGAGTTGTCCGCGTCAAAAATTCCGATTATACGGCGGACGCGGATATTTTTGTTGTTTCCCACGTGTAAAAACATACTTTTTCCTTTGAAATCAAAGATTTTTAATATATTTTCCGTTTTCTACGGTAATTTTGTTAACGTCCCCGAAGTCCGCGTCCTCGCAGGTGGTCATTATGACCTGTCTGCCCGACACGGAGGATAAAAGAAACTCTCGTCTTTTTGAATCAAGCTCGCTTAACACATCGTCAAGGAGCAAAACGGGAAAATCTCCCGTCTCCTTTTTGCAGATGTCTCCTTCAGCCAGCTTTAACGCCAACGCGATAGATCTCTGCTGACCTTGCGATGCAAATCTGCGTGCTTCTTTTGAGTTTATTCTGATATCTATATCGTCCTTATGGATTCCCCAAAGCGTTGCCCCCGCACCGATCTCGCGGTCGTGATTTTCGGTGAGAAGCTTTAGAAATCTTGCCTCGTTTGCGTGCAGATCCTCGTAGCTCTCAAGCTTGCCGGCCCCCGCATAAGAAATTTCGATCTCCTCGCTGTCGTGCGACATATCTTTTATAATTTCAGATACAGCTTCATGCACTAATTTCACATATTTTTCGCGGTAAGATGCGATTATAGCCGCCTCGTGAGCAAGCTGTGCAGACCAGATATCAACGGTACTTTCAAAAAGCCGTCTGTCTTCTTCCGCGCCCTTTATCAGCTTATTTCTCTGCTCGAGCACCGCGTAATAACGCTGAAGAGACCTTAGGTAAACGGGTCTGAACTGAGAAATTGCCACGTCAAGATAAGATCTTCTCATAGAAGGTCCTTCTTTTACAAGAGAGAGATGCTCCGGGCAGAAAAGTACAGCTCGAAAAGCTCCTATCATCTCGGAAAGCTTGCCTATTTTAACACCGTTTATTTCTATTGTACGGCGGCGGTTTCTCGCCATTTTCATAGTGATATTCTGAATATCCGAGCGTGAATTTTCCCTATAAGAAAGAGAAACTCTCGCCTCGTTTTGCGAGAAATTCACAAGGTCGCTTTCCTTTGCAGAGCGAAAGGATTTTCCGAGCGAAAACATATAGACCGCTTCCAGCAGGTTGGTCTTACCCTGGGCGTTGTTTCCAACGAGAACGTTTACACCGTCGGTGAAATTTACATCGTCCTCAAGAGAATTTCTGAAATTCAGAGTTTTGATATTAGTGCATATCATTTTTTTCTCCTTTGGCCTGATTTTGTCGACGGCATTATTTTATCATGCTGTGTTTTTCTGTGACTGACATATTTCTGTCAGTAAAATTTTTAAAAAAGTTTTGGTCAAGCCTACCCCTACCAAATTTAATTTTCGTCCTCAAAAAAAATGGTGTTCAGCCATTGTTTTTTCCCATTTTATCGGGAAAAGCGTCTGTCCCTATTTCCTTTTTTAAAAGTTTTCGGGGTGCAGGGGTGCTTTTCCAAAAGCACCCTGCATATTTTTACTGCTCTCTCATTCTGACGGGCAGGAGCATGAATATCTCTTCAACTCCCTCGTCCTCTTCCACAGGTTCAACGTTGATGCTTGCAAGTGCGGATGTCATGGAGATTTTGATCTTCTCGGTAGAGCAAGCGCGGACGGTATCCATCAGATAGCGGTTATTGAATGCGATAAGCACGTTGTCACCCTTGTGCTCGGTCGAGATCTCGTCATAAGATGATCCGTTTGTTGAAACCGCAGATATCTTGAGCAGATCAGGCTCAAACTCAAGCTTTACGTGACTTCTCATAGAGCCGGCGATCTTTTCCTCGGTAATAAGAGACGCTCTCTCAAGTGCGCCCAGCATCTCCTCGCGGTCAAGAAGTGCGGTTGTGGGGTGATTTGTTTGAATAATGCGGTCATAGTCGATATATTCACCTTCGATCAGACGAGAGAAGAACACGTACTCACCTATTTCAAACACAATATGCTTTCTCATAATATAAATACGTGTAATGCTGTCCTCGTCGTCGGAGAGCATACGGCAAAGCTCGTTTACCGTCTTTACGGGCAGGATAAATGCGTACCTTATATACTTGTCCTCGGGATTTCCCGCCTTGATGGGCATATTGCGGACGCATTTTGCCAATTTAAAGGAGTCGCAGGCTACCATCAGCAGCTCGTCGTCCTCAACGTGAACGTAGCAACCGTTAAGTACCTGTCTCTGGTCAACCGTGCCCATAGCATAGCTGATTTTTCTGAACATACGAAGCAAAGTGGACTGTTCAATAAAGAACCCCATCTGACTCTTGAGCGAGGGCACAGCGGGAAAATCCTCGCCTCGCAGAGCGTTCATCCTGAACTTGGATTTTCCATCGGTGATAATAACGCCCAGCTTTTCGTCGATAGTCATTTCTATTTCGTCGCCGTCGAGTACCTGGAGTGTCTGGAAGAATTTTTGAGCGTTTACAACGTTAAATCCTTCCTCTTCGACCTGCGCTTCGACGCCGGTTCTTATTCCTTTTTCAAGATCATAGGTGGTAAAGATACAAGTATCGGGTTCTCTCGCCTCGATCAGGATTCCCTCAACAGCGGGAACGGTAGATCTGTTTACGGCCGTTGCCATAAGAGGAGCTATAGAGGAAGCGAGTTCTGTTCTCTTAAATCTGATTTTCATATTTATCTCCTTTTGAGATTTTTCTCAGTTTTATTTTAAATTTAATTTTTTTAATTTTAACCTACATACGTAGGGACAAACAAACGGTTTCATTTTATCCGGTAGGGGTCGGCTTCGACGACCCGCAAGATCGAACGGTCATAGAATACTTCCCCACAACAGATGTACAAACGTTTTTCTAAAACCCGTAGAGGACGACATCCTCGGCGTCCCGCTCACCTGCGAATGAATATTTTCAAAACCTCTTCTCTCACGCGAGAGAGAAAAGAAAGAATAGAAAGAATATTTTAGCAGTAGTTGTTATAGGGTCTTTGGAAAGAGTGGAAAAGTCTGCCGATCCTTTATCTGCAAGGTATAAAGGACAAAACCGCATATGAAAACATAATGGAAAAGACTGCTGAAAGATATGGAAAACTAAAGGAAAAATCAAATCTCTTTAAAAGAGAAGGAAAAAATCAACCTCTTAAAATTTTCCACATTTTTTTAACATTCAAAAGATCTTTTATCTCCGTTGTCTGCCTGTTGAAAGAAATTTTTTAAAAATGAATTTTCCATATTTTCAAAAGTAATATTTTCCAAAGGCAAAAGCTAAACAAACAAAAGGTCAAAGAATCCTTGTCCACATTTTTTTCCACAAAAAAGTGTTAAATAATTGTCTGTAAAAATCCTGTTGAAAGGCAGGTGGACAAGCTGTTTAAAATTACCCTACTTCCTTTTCTATCTCCGAAATGATAAAAGAAAGCTTGGTATCGGTGGCAAGTTTTTTCTGCACCGTTTCGATTGACGACATAATGGTCGAATGGTCGCGGTTAAATATCTTTCCTATGTTTGGAAGTGACATTTCCGTGATATTTCTCACCAGGTACACCGCGATATGACGGGCGTTTGCGATCTCCTTTGTGCGCTTGAGACCGACGATCTCCTCGCGCTTGACGCCGAATTTGTTGTATACCGACGCGAATATCTTGTCGATAGTCACGCTGATAGGCTCTGAGTTACCCAAAATATCGGACAGGAGAGATTTTACCGTTTCTCGGGTTATCTTTACCTGTGAAAGGAAGGACATGGCGCAGAGCTTATTTATAGCTCCCTCGATCTGACGGATATTTGAGCGGAGATTTTCCGCCAGATACGTCAGCACGTCGTCGGTAAGCTCCAATTTACCTTGCTCTGCCTTCTTTTTGATGATAGCTATTCTCAGCTCAAGGTCGGGTGGCTGAATGTCTGCCAAAAGACCCATCTCAAAACGGCTCTTAAGCCTCTGTTCAAGGGGATTTATCTCCTTTGGAGGACGGTCGGAGGAAAGTATTATCTGCTTTGAGTTGTTGTAAAGCGCGTCAAAGGTATGGAAAAATTCCTCCTGCGTCGAGGTCTTGCCTGCGATAAATTGAATATCGTCTATCATCAGAAGATCGCACTGGCGATATTCCTCGCGGAACTCGTTCATAGCCTGTCTTGAGAGGCTGTCTACAAGCTGATTTGTAAAATCCTCGCCCTTTATGTAAATGATCTTTGCGTCGGGGTTTTCTTCCTTTATCTTGCTTGTGATAGCGTACATAAGATGAGTTTTACCGATACCGCTGGGACCGTATATGAAAAGAGGATTGTATTGGGACGCCGTTGCGCCGTTTTCGGCCCTTGCGGCAGTCTCCGCCACCGCCCAGCAGCAAGCGCGGGCAAAGGTGTTAGACGTACCTTCAATAAAATTGTCAAAAGTGTATTCAAAATTCACCACGGGCAGAGTAGAACCGTAGGTGCGCTCGCGGTCCGCAGACTTTTTTGAGGTAGAGGTAAGCGGAGCTTCGGTCTTCTCGTTTTTTTTCTCCTTTTCATCGCTCTGCAAATTTATGATGGGAGCCGCGTCGTTTTTAGGTCCGTATATTACGTTTACCTTAAGGTGGAAGCCAAGGACTCTCTCAAAGGCATTTTCCATCATATCAACGTATTTTTTTGCTATTATGGTGTATTTGCTCTGCTGAGGGGAAGAAAAAGTAATTTCGTCTCCCGTAAAGTCAACGATCTCAATATCGCCGAACCAAAGGTCGCAGGTTGAAGGGGGAAGTGTGTCGTTATCTATCATTGATTGCTTCACGTTTTCCCAGATCTCTCTGAGCTCGCCTGATGAAAAGTCCATTTTGTCCTCCTGTTTTTTTATTGAAAAGTGTAATTTTTCCCGTTATATACTATATTATATCATATATTATTATATATTGCAAGGGATTTTTAATTTTTTCCACACAAAAATAATCTGTTTTTTGTGGAAAAACCGACTTTTGAGTTAAAATCCGCAGTTGACAGTTGACCTTTTGTGGTATATAATGTTAGACGTAGAAAAATAACTTACATGCAGAGGTGTGTTATGTTCGGTATAGGAAAAAAGAAAAAATTTGAGATTTATATTGAGGGAATGTCATGCAAGCATTGCTCGGAAAGAGTTGAAAAGCTACTCAACGCTATTCCCGGAGTGAAGGCGACAGTTGACCTTGAAGGCGCGAAAGCTGTGATCGAGGCTTCCGCCAAGGTCAGCGTAGAAAAGCTCAAAAAGATCATCGAGGAAGCCGGATTTAAGGCGGTAGAAAAATGAAAAACAGGCAGTTAGCCGACGTTCTGCGCCCGACTACCATCGACGAGATCGTCGGGCAGGAACATCTTTTCGGACCGAGAGGAACGGTGCGCCGTCTCCTTGAGCGAGGAAAGATAAATAATATGATATTTTTCGGTCCTCCCGGTACGGGAAAGACCACAGCGGCGGGGATAATAGCGTCCCAATCGGGCATGGTCTTTCACCGTCTCAACGCCACCACTGCGTCTCTTTCCGACGTAAAGGAAATAGCAAATCAGACAAATAATGTCTTTGGCTCGGGCGGCATTTTGCTCTACCTTGACGAGATTCAGTATTTCAATCGCAAGCAGCAGCAGTCTCTTCTTGAATACATAGAGGACGGTCGTATAACCCTCATTGCGTCCACCACCGAAAACCCCCATTTTTATGTGTACGACGCTTTAATATCAAGATCTTCGCTCTTTGAGTTCAGACCGGTTTCCCCTCAGTCTTGCGTGTCGGCTCTCCGACGCGCGATGAAATTTTTAAACGACGAGGAAGCAAAAGAAAATCCAAATTCAAAGCCCGTAAACGCCACGGACGAGGTGCTTTTGAGAGTATCAAAAATGGCAAAAGGCGACGTGCGCCGATCTATAGGTCTGCTTGAAAGCGCGTATTTCACCTCCGACGGCGAAATTACCGAGGAAGTAGTAAAAGAGCTTGACTCGGGCTTTGGAGAATACAGTGACGATGACCACTTTGATCTGCTGTCCTGCCTGCAAAAATCCATTCGCGGCTCCGACCCCGACGCCACCGCCTTTTACGTGGCAAAGCTCTGCGAGGCAGGGGAGCTTATTTCACTTTGCCGTCGGCTTCAGGTCATTGCTTCCGAGGATATCGGACTTGCCTATCCTCAGGCGGCAGTAGTAACTCGTTCCTGCTGCGAGTCTGCAAAAGAGCTGGGCTTTCCCGAGGCTCGTATTCCTCTTATCAACGCCGCTCTCCTGCTTGCCACCGCGCCTAAATCAAACTCTGCATACAACGCCTTGGCGGCGGCAACCGAGGATATTCGCGCAGGACTCGGTCAGGAAATACCGACTCACCTGAAAAGCCCGCTCTACAAGGGCTACAAGTACCCCCACGATTACCCCAACCACTACGTGCAACAGCAATATCTGCCCTCCGACGTAAAGGATAATATATACTATCTCTACGGCCAAAATAAGACCGAGCAGGCGGCTCACGCCTACGCCGAAGCTATCGGAAGCGCAAAATATAAAAAGAACTGAGCGCGGGAAGGACGCGGGGTGCTTTTCCAAAAGCACCCCCAGCCCCAAAAACTTTTTAAAAAAGGAAACAGTGACAGACGTATTGTCCGATAAAATGGGCAAAAACGATGTCAAACGGCGCATATAGTATGAGAAAAAATAGAGGTTCAATTTGCGCCGCGTTGAAACATTCCTCGTTGCCGTCACGGCAACGTCCTTGACGGAGAAGGAATGTTTCATAAAGTCACGTGCAGACCGAAGTAACATCGTTTTTGAGGACAAACGATCACGGTGTACCAAATCACCACAGACCAGCGAATTCGGTACTGTCGAATTCGCGGAAGGGTTTCGCTCCCGCCCGAGCTTGTAGCAAAAAAGGAATTTCGAGCCTCCGAATGGGGTGAGATAATTCATTTTTTGCGTTTGCGAGGGCGACAGCCTTTCTTCTTTTTTCTCTTTCCGTCTGGTTTCTCTTGTTTCTTCTTTCGCGAAAGAAGAAACAAGAGAAATGAGACAAAGAAATTCATCGCAAATGAAATCTCAAAAACAAAATCATTTATTTAAACTTTACCTTTTCTCATTTTCTTTTACAAAGAAAATGAGAACGGGATAACTCTCATAAATCTATTCTCCTTAAAATTACATTTGCGTGTGGATTTTTCCCCTTTCTCTTTTTCTTTTGCGAAGAAAAAGAGAAAACAGGGACAAAGAGAAAAAGAAGCGCTCCTCGTTCTCGCTGGAC
>JAZODH010000072.1:0-43015 GCA_045596925.1 Eubacteriales bacterium | reverse complement strand
CCCTCGCCTGCGGGGAAGCCGTAGGTGTGGAGAGCCATTCTTTTCCACTTTGCCAGGGAGTGGACAACGACCGCATCGGTGCCCGTTTCCTTGATGTCAAAGCGTACCGCACGTTCAACGCCGCTCAAGTCGTCATTAAGTCCCGTTTCGGGGTCCACGAAAAGGGGCGCTGACACTCTTTTCAGGTTCAGAACGTAGCAAAGGCGCTCCTCGAAAAGGCGCTTGAGCATTCCGATGGCGTTCTGTGTATCGTAGAGTCCGAGGGGGGCTTTGTAGCCCTCGGGGATGTATATCTTGCTCATTTTTGACTCCTTTTACAGTTTTGACAAAAATATCCACTATATTTTGTAATTATATCACGTAACATTCCCAAAGTCAACAATTTCGCACTTAAAAATTTATTATCAACTGCAATGCAGGAGGACCGACAGGAATAAGACCGAATACGTGATAAAATCGACTTATTTGTGGAAATTTTTGGTGCGAACAAGCGAAAAGGCGTAATTTCTTAACCCGAAAGCGTAAAAAATTGGTTGATGGGCGAAAAAAAGGAGTGTAAAATGAAATGAAACATAAAACAAAATGCGAAAGGAAAACAGTCATGAGAAACAAATTTTTTAAAATTCTCAGCCTTGTGCTGTGTTTGGCGATTCTCTCATCGATGCTTATCATTCCTACCCATGCCATTAACAGCTTAATGGACATTCCCGTCAAGGCGGGCTGCTACATGACGCTTGAGACCAACAAGCAGAGCATATCCTATATGCCCGGCGACGACGTGGTCATGACTATCAGACTTTTTGACCCCTCCGGCAAGCAGATATCTGCGCCCTACATCCGCTACAACCTCCGTGTTGACGGCTCAAACGAGGCGGGATACGGCGAATATCAGCTTTATTGGACCACCGTTCCTTTCACGGACGGTGAGTATACTATCAAGACCAAGGCCATCAACATTCCCGGCTTTATGAGACTGAGGGTCGATATTCTTGACGGGAATAAAAACGTTATCAACCGCAAATATACTGCTTCCTCAGGGGATTGGAGTGAGTTTGGACCTTCAGGTCAGCTGTCCTTTTTCCAGGGAGGTATTGTTGTAGATGTTGACAACATTCGCACCACCGCCGCAACTCACTCCGGCGCGCAGGTTGGAAGCTATGAGGGTGTTACGTATGATGAATACGGAGTTCCCTCCGACTTCATGGATTTCTGGCAGGACGCGCTTTCCGAGCTCGACGAGGAGGGCAATTCCCCCAAGCTCATAGAGCTTTCCGAGATCCCCACGTCCACCTACAACAACTGGTACAGATACAATCACGATCTCTACGAGTACAAGATAAGCTGTCCCGGTGACAGCACAGATCTGAAAAGCGGTGACACGTTTGTGTCGGGCGTTATTCAGATTCCAAAGGGCGTTGATCTGAGCACGGCACCCATCGTTATGTACTACTGCGGATACGGTATTTCAAATCCCGCGCCTGTCGGCTCGGACAGCATCAAGGGTAAGATCGCCATCACCGTAGGCGCTCACAGCCTTGATTACGATTACGTGACCAAGGTCGCTCATACGTCGGCGGATTTCAATCTTCACGCCGATCAGCAGGGAGACACTAACTATTACGGCTTTTCCTTCTCGGAAAACCAGAACCGCGAGGACGTTTATTTTAAATACATGATCCTTCGTGACATTCAGGCCGTCCGCTTCGCAACCAAGGTATTCCGCGACGGCGGCACGGTGGAATTAGATGCAAGCGCAAGCGAGGAAACGAAGGCTCTCGCCGCCGAAAAGCTGATTCCCGGTCTTTGGGATGGTAAGAATATTATGTCCTCCGGCTCGTCTCAGGGCGGCTTCCAATCTGTTGCTGTGGCGGCGCTCTACAGCGAGACCATCGATGGCGAGGAGCAGAGGATAAACGAACTTTATGCGGGCATTCCGTGGATGTGTGACGTGCAGGGAAATACCGACACCAAAAAGGTTCAGTCTACCTACCGTCAGTACTATACTCAGAGCGGCGTGGCAGGTGAGGCTGTTGGTCTTAACTACTATGATACTGTAAACTTCGGACGTTTTGTTGAATGTGATACGGTGATCTCCGCAGGCATGGGCGACCCCCTTTGCCCCGCAAGCGGCGTTTCGGCGCTCTATAACATCATCCGCGCGAACGGAAACGATATTGATATAACCCTCGGATTTACACAGGGCAGAACCCACAGCACAAACGACAACTCTGCTCAGCACTCCGAGGAGAAGATCTACACCGTAAGATCTTCTCAGACCGCAGCAGGCTACACGGATCCCTCGGGTAACTTCGAGGCGAGCATCTCGGACGGTGTACTTTCTATCCGCTCTCTGGGCGACACCAGGATACTGACGGGTAGTGCAGGCGACACTTTTGTGACCTACCTGGCAGGCTATAAGTCGGAAATCACCACCGTTAAGATCCTGGGCAAATTCGCAGAAATCGGTGATACACAGTTTATGTTTCAGGATCTTGATGCGGTCACGACCTTGCTAATTGATTACAGAACCAATACTATCGGTGCATATAACACGACAACATACGCAGGAAATTTTGTCGGTATGTCCAAGCTCGTGACGTTAGGTCACGTTGAGTTCGATCCTACGGGAAATATTGTTGCAAATTCCTCGTACAACAGCTATGAAGAGGGCGTTTGTGACCTGCACGGATTTGACTACGTTGTAAATCACACGGGCAAAAGCGATTTTAACACGTTGCCCAAATGTATCCTCCGTTCCACGGGCGTAAAGAAGGTCATCATGCCCGATCAGCTTACGTGCAACGGCACAGACGTTGCGGGCAAGCTGCCCACAAACGGTCTTGCTCTTTGCTATTCTTTGACTGAGGTGGTTGTCCCTGCTACCGTCAAGGTTTCCGAGATGGGTAAATTCTTCGTGTGGAAGGACTCTGGGGTGAAGACTATCCGCTTTGAGGGCGGTGTTACTGCCGACTTTGCGATCGTGGGCAAGAATACCGATTCCTATCCCACGGCAGAAGGAATCACGGGTGTAACCCTTTACTGTCCTTCGCAATCTGACGTTGATATCGTTTCGGCGGCACTTGGCGCGGCGGATATTGCAGACACCTGCATAAAGGCTGCTGTTCTCGAAAATGATGGATTTTTGATTGAGGGCAGTGTGCTGACGATCCCCCACAACGGCGACACGGGTATCGCTCCCGTCGACGTTACCTGGTTCGAGGCTATGAACGGTATCACCCAGGTGATAGTCGAGGAGGGCTACACCTATCTCGGCTCGAACATCTTCAACATGGCAACTGTGAAAAAGATACATCTTCCCGAGAGCGTTAAGGAGATTTCTTCCGACTGCTTTGGCGGAGAAACCGATTTTACTATCGTAGCCCCCGATGGATCCTACGCTCAGGCATTTGCTCTTGAGCACGGCATATCTTATGAAAAGCCGAACGCCACAGTTCTGATGAACGCGATTACGGCCGACGGATTCAATGTTCGTATCAAAGAATATACGGGTCTGCGCGGTCTGTTCTCCTTCTCCGAGAGTATCGGTGAAGAAAACAAGGCGCTTGGCTATACTCTGGTCGAGTACGGCGCACTTGCCTGCTCGAGCACAAAGTATGCTCAGTACGGCTACAGCGCCAAGGCGATCTTCGATGCCTCTACCACCGACACATATCTTAAGAAGATCGTCGTTGAGGGTGAGGGCGGTGTGAACAGATTCGTTGACCCCGAAAAGAAGCAGTTCTGCATCTCTCTCGTGGGTATAGAAACCAAGAATTACCTCTCCGGTGTTTATATGTGCGGTTACCAGGTCTGGACGGACGGCGAGAGCGAATATTTCCTTGCTACCGAGTACGTTCCCGCCACGGGCGAGGCACATTACACGACAAATCTGTACGATCTGACCCTCTTCGGCTTCAAGAACGGTCTCATTAACAGTGAGACGATGGATGACGTTTGCCTTTGGGACGTGCTTGAAACTCAGGCGGTGACGCTTGACAGCTTCAACGAAGATAGCTACACCTTCAAGAACACACAGTATCCTGTGATGGCTACGGTCGGTTATACCTTGGCGCAGGACGGCTCGTTTACCTTTAAAAATATTCCCCTGCTCGACTACACGGGCTCGGCATCGAACCAGGTCGGCTGGAATTTCGTTCCCACGGGACTTGAGACGGAGTCGAGTACCGGTATCGAGTGGTCGCTGATACCTGACGGCGAGGATTACGTTGCGGTATTCCGCCGCGCCTACGGATTGGCTAATGATTTCAAGGCACTCATTCCCCGTCAGACAAACGACGAAAACGCAAAGGCTTACTTTGCCCATCTGCCGATCCACGAGTCATGGGGATGCCTTACGTCGGCAAAGGATGGAGAATATGCCATCAATTCTCCGCGACTGCCTGCCACAGAGGTGGCAAAGATCCGCACGGTCGTAGTTGACTACGGCGTAAACGGTCACGAAGCGGCGGGACTCGGCTTTATTACGGGCGTTCTTACGGTCGTTTATCCCAACGATTATACGAACGTCGCCGACTACGGCTTCAACGGCTGTAAGCTGCTCAAGGATGTTATCTGGGCAAACGACGGCATACCTCACGGCAAGGATGTTGAGGGTATCCCCGAGGGCGAGGGATTGCTCGATCTTCGCGGTATGAGAGAGCTTAAGACCACGAGATTTATTTACAGCTGTTCCGCTGTGGAAAATATTGTTTTCAGCACGCTCAACACCTCCGAGGCGAGAATAAATTCTTTGTTTATGAACGCATCAAAGGTGAAAAGGGCCTGGATCTCAAATGCTGCGGAGAACGGCGGTATTGAAAAGGCACCGGCGGCGAACGTTATCGACATGAGAGCGGCGACGAACGTCCGTACGCTTACCGCAGGCGCTTTTGAGGTGGGGGCTGTTATACACTCGATCTATCTGCCCGCGACAATTACGGCCATTAGTGAGAACAAGAGCTCTTACGGCTACAATATGGCGTTCGGCAACGGCTATGCTCATAAGATCTATACGGAGCAAGAGGATTTTAAGGCGGTTCTGAGCAAATATTACGATTATGTAAAGGCGAACTTTACGGGCAACGCGGCAAATGCGTTGGATAAGCTTGTCATAAACGACATGCCCATTGCACAGTATCTTGCCAAATAAAATAAGTTTTACCGAAAACGGCGGAATTTCCGCCGTTTTCTTTTTGACCCGAAACGCCGCAGTTGCATATTATGTAGTGAGCCGAGAAAAGAGGAAGGGAAGGGGTTTATCCATGAGAGAGGGATCGGAGATGAATATTGCAGTAATAGGTGGAGACCTGAGGCAGAGATTGGTTGCAGATGAGCTGAAAAAATGCGGATACAGGGTCTCCGAATACGCAGTAGACGGGGATCTGCCCCGTGCCGATCTTTCTCGCGCGGTGGAGAAGGCAGACCTTGCGGTCCTGCCTCTGCCTGCATCAAGAGACGGGTTCAGAGTAAACGCGCAGGTCGATATGCTCTTTGAAAGACTGGCTGACTGCCTGCCCTGTAGGTGTAAGATCTTTGCGGGACGGCTTCAGCCGGCCCTGAATGATATGCTTTCGGGGCGAGGCTTTGAGGTCTTTGATTTTTACGAGGACGAATTGTTCGAGCGTGAAAACACCGAGATCAGCGCCGACGGCGCAATAGATCATTTATTGTCGCTTTTTGGCGGAGATTTGGCAGGGAAGGGTGTTCTTGTCTGCGGCTACGGCCGTTTCGGAGCCTCTCTTTGCCGAAAGTTAAAGACGCTCGGAGCGTCTGTCACGGTTGCCGCAAGAAGGGACGAATCCCTTGAAATTGTGCGCCGGGAAGGATTTTTGCCACTAAAAATAGATCTGACAGAGAAGAATTTCTTCTCCGTGCCCGACGGCGTTTACGCGGTGCTGAACACCGTACCGTACCATATCTTTAACCAAGAAAATATCGATACGCTCAAGGGCAGGATATATCTTGAGCTTGCCTCCGCGCCCTTTGGCGGCGACCCTGCACGCCTGAGGGACGTATCGTCCTACGCGTATCTTCCCGGAATACCCGCAAAATATGCCCCCGAGCGCGCTGCCATGGCGATGCTCGCATCCCTTCTCCGATACATTGACAGAAATTTTCCCGGCGACGTATAGCGCCGTCGGGACTGTCAAAATCTGACGGCAGAAAGGTACGGTTTATGATAGGCTACGCATTATGCGGTTCTTTTTGTACTCACAAAAAGTCCGTTGATATATTAAGAAAGCTGAAAGAAAAAGGGCTGGACATTCAACCCATCGTAAGTGAAAACGCATATTCCACCGATACGCATTTCGGAACTGCCGAGGAGCTTCGAGGGGCGCTCGGGAGTATTTGCCAAAGAGAGCTGATCCACACGATCAAGGATGCGGAGCCTCTTGGACCCCGGGTGCATCTTGATGCGCTGGTCATCTGCCCCTGTACGGGCAACACTCTTGCCAAGATCGCAAACGGCATCACCGACACGGCGGTGACTATGGCGGCAAAGGCGCATCTGCGCTCGGACCGCCCGCTCCTCATTGCCCTCGCCTCAAATGATGCCCTTTCGGCAAACCTGAAAAACGTCGGGGCTCTGCTTCAAAAAAAGCAGGTCTACTTTGTTCCCATGATACAGGACGATCCCGAAAAGAAGCCGCACTCGCTGGTGGCGGATTTTTCGCTTGTCCCGGAAGCTCTCGAAATGGCTATGAGGGGTACTCAGATGCAAAAAATTTTCAGATAAGCAATATATTCGGGGAGAAAAGCCCGAATATTTGCTTATTTGCAATGGATAAAGAAGGAAAAAAGAGCTATAATTAAGAAAAAAGAAAGGTGACAACCATTATGATCATCGGCGCACAGCTTTTTTCTCTCCGCAATTTTGCAAAAAATCTTGAAGACTTTTCCGAAACGCTTAAAAAAGTAGCAGACATCGGTTACACCCGTGTTCAGGTGTCGGGAACTTGTGAGTATGAGTCTCAGTGGCTCCGTGAGGAACTTGAAAAGAACGGTCTGAAATGCGATCTGACCCATTATAGCTTCGACCGTATGGTGGCTGATCCCCAGGCAGTTTCGGATTTCCATTGGGGCTTTGACTGCAAATATATCGGCGTCGGCTCAATGCCCGGAATGTGGGGAGATATTAACAAGATCGATTTTCCCGCGCTCACCCGCGATTTCGCCGAGAAGGCGAACGCCGTGGGAGAGGTGTTTGCAAAAAACGGACAGCTCCTTATGTATCATAACCATGCAAGAGAATATTTCTGCGATATCGGCGGCCTTGATGCAATGGAATATCTTGCAGCAAATATTCCGGCAGACAGAATGGGCTTCACCCTTGACACCCACTGGATCTTGGCAGGCAACCGCGAGCCGGTTTCCGTCATCAATTCTCTGGCGAGAAGAATTCCCACCGTTCATTTGAAGGATCTTTGCTTTGCTCCCGACGGCTCCCGCAGATTTGCTCCCGTAGGAAGCGGCATTATGAAATTTGAGCCTATCCTTGCCGCCTTTGAAGCGGCGGGAAGCAAGATCGCTTACGTTGAGCAGGACGACTGCTATGGAGAAGACCCTTTCCTCTGCCTCAAAAAGAGCTACGATTACTTGAGGTCCCTGGGACTTAATTGATAGTAAAAACCGCCCGTAAAAATCGGGCGGTTTTTGGGGCATACGGGTCATTTGGTGGTTTTGACGAAATTTTGAAAAACTCCCATTTTTTGCGTAATTCCCTTTACAAAACCCTTTTTTAATGTTAAAATATAGGTGATGATATTTTGATATCAAATACCTTCAAAGGAGCCTATTATGAGTTTTTGCACAAATTGCGGAAGACCCCTCCAGGAAAACGAGGTTTGTAACTGCCGCGCGACAGCACAGCCCGTTGAACCCCACCAGTATGCACAGCCCGAAGCTGCACCCCAGCAGCAGTACGCGGCACCCCAGCAGCAATACGCTGCGCCTCAGCAGCCTTACGGCGCACCCCAGCAGCCTTACGGCGCACCTCAGCAGCCTTACGGCGCACCCCAGCAGCCCTACGGTGCTCCCGCAAAGCCTGCGAATACATTCTTTTACGATCTGTGCAATGTGATAGTAACATTCTTCAAGAATCCTGCGGAAGCGAAAAATCTTGCCACAAAGGACGACAAGATCACTATTCCCGCAGTTCTTCTCGGTTTCTATGTGTTTATTACCATGTTCGTAACCTGGCTGACCTTTAACTCTATCACACTTTCTACATGGAATATGCTCAAGTCTCAGGCTAAGAAATACGGTGGAAGCATCAAGGACCTCGGCATGAAGTACGGAGACATGACAAAGGAAATATTTAATCCCTTTGGTCTCATGGTTGCCGGATTGCTTATCGCGGCTGTTTTCGTTGGAATACTTCTGCTTGTCAGATTTGGCATGAGTAAGATCGCAGGCTCAAACGCAGGCGATTTCAAGAGCGGACTTGTTGTGGTTTCTCTCTATTCCATTCCCGCAACGGCGCTGGTGTTCCTCGCTTGCATCTGTTCCTTCTTCTCTATGACCCTTTGCCTTATTCTCTCGGCTATGGCATCCCTGTTTATGCTTGTTTCCGTTCTCACGGACACGGCAAGAATCAACGCTGCAAGTCTTGAGAGCGGAAAATGGCTTTTCATTTTCCCCGCGGTTATTCTTGTTGCTCTTGTTCTGAATTATCTCCTCGGCTCTCTGTTCTTAAAGATAGGTCTTACGGAGCAGATGCGTCAAGTCATCGACGGCTTGGGCAAGCTCATCACCGATCCCTCATCCTTTCTTGACAGCATGATGTAAAGTACATATAAAAACCCGAGTGTGCAACGCACGCTCGGGTTTATTTTTTGAAAATGACCTTAAAATAAATATTTCCTCTTGAAATGTTCAATTAAAAGATGTATAATATATAGTTGGATAATTATTGATTTCAAAAGGAAAGAGGAAAGAAAATGACGACTATAGATATTATCTCCGGTTTTCTCGGCGCGGGAAAAACCACGTTGATAAAGAAGCTTATTTCCGAGGCATACGAAGGCGAGAAGATCGTTTTGATCGAGAACGAGTTCGGCGAGATCGGCATCGACGGCGGATTTATGCGGGATGCGGGAATTGAGATCACCGAGATGAACTCGGGCTGTATCTGCTGCTCCCTTGTGGGCGACTTCGGCGAGGCGCTGAAAAAGGTGCTGGATCAGTACCACCCCGACAGAATTCTGATCGAGCCTTCGGGCGTAGGCAAGCTCAGCGATGTGATAAAAGCCGTCCGCGGGCTTGAAATGGACGGCGCGAGCCTGGACGGTTTTTGCGCTGTTGCGGACGTGAATAAGTGCAAGATGTATATGAAGAACTTCGGTGAGTTCTACAACGATCAGATCGAGAGTGCAGGCTGTATCATTCTCAGCCACACCGAGGGCGCAAAGCAGTCAAAGATCGACGAGGCGGTGGCTCTGCTCCGAGAGCATAATCCCTCGGCTGTTATCGTTACTACGCCCTGGTCCGAACTTGATGGAAAACAGATAGCCCGGGCCATTGACCGCACGTCTACCTTTGAAAGTCACATTAAGGCTCTTGAGCATGAGGCGCATCACCACCATCACGATGAAGAATGTGAGTGCCACGAGCACCACCATCATGATGAGGATTGCGATTGCCACGAGCATCATCACCACGATGAGAACTGCGATTGCCACGGGCATCACCATCACCATGACGATCACGACCACCATGACCATCATCATGAGCACCACCACGAGCACGATGAAAACTGCACCTGCGGATGCCACGATCACGATCACCATCACCACCACGCCGACGAGGTGTTCACAAGCTGGGGTGTTGAGACCACGAAGAAATTCAGTATGCAGGAGATTGAAGCGATCCTTGGCGAGTTTGCGGAATCCGACAAATTCGGAATGGTGCTCCGCGCAAAGGGGATAGTTCAGTGCGAGTGCGGAAGCTGGATTCATTTTGACTACGTACCCGGCGAGCCTGATGTAAGACGTGGCTCGGCGGACGTTATCGGTAGACTTTGCGTTATCGGCGCTTATCTTGACAAAAAGGCAATAGCAGAAAGGTTCGGCGTGTAAAATGACGGCAAATATTCCCGTATATCTGTTCACGGGATTCCTTGAATCGGGCAAGACAAAGTTTATTCAGGAGTCCATGGAGGACAAAAAATTCAATTCGGGTGACAAAACTCTCCTGCTTGTCTGCGAGGAGGGAATCGAGGAATACGATCCCGAGGCGTTCTGGGGACAGAACGTGTATTTCAAATACGTTGAGAAGGAATCCGATCTGACCCGCGAGTTTTTGGAGGCAGTTACAAAAGAACACAGGCTTGACCGCGTCGTGGTCGAGTACAACGGAATGTGGCAGTTAAGGACCTTTTACGCTGCCATGCCCGAGAGCTGGGGCATTTTCCAGCAGATAGTTTTCTTTGACGGTTCTACCTTCTCCTCTTACAACGCAAATATGCGCTCCCTGGTGGTAGACAAGATCCAGGACGCGGAGATGGTCGTTTTCAACCGTGCCGACAGCCCTGCGGTCAACCAGGAGGAGTTTCACAAAATTGTTCGAGGTCTCAGCCGCGGTGCCACGATCGTTTACGACTACCCCGACGGAAAGATAGAATACGACGAGATCGAGGACCCGCTTCCCTTTGACAAGGAGGCTCCCGTCATCGAGATCGCGGACGAGGATTACGCTCTTTGGTACCGTGATCTTTCCGAGGATATGAAGAGCTATATCGGAAAGACCGTGAAAATAAAGGGCCTGGTTTCCAGAAACCCCGAGCTTGACGAGAAGTCCTTTATTATCGGACGTCCAATTATGACCTGCTGCGCCGACGATATTGCGTACAGCGGTCTTGTCTGCCACCTGCCGGAGAAGACGAGTCTGAAGACGGGCGAGTGGGTGACGGTGACGGCAAAGGTGTCCTACGAATCCTGCGTTCTTTACACGGGAAAGGGTCCGGTGCTCTATGCGCCTTCTACCTCCTTTGCGGTAAAACCCGAGCGCGAGGTCGCAACCTTTTATTAAAATTCCGCCGTGAAAAGACGGCTGAACGGAGATCAGATGAAGCATTATTTCATAATAAACCCCGCCGCAGGACAGGGAAAGATACAGGACGAGCTGAAAGCGCGCATCGTTGAAGCGGCACAGAAAAACGGCGTCGATTACGAAATATACTGCACAAAATGTGAGGGTGATGCGGAAGTCTTTGTGCGTCAGACCTGTCAGACCCTTGAGGACGAGGCGAGATTTTACGCCTGCGGCGGCGACGGCACCTTCAGCGAGGTGGCAAACGGTGCTTTTGGCTGTGAGCGTGCCCAGGTGACGGTCATTCCCGTGGGCACAGGAAACGATTTCGTCCGCAACTTCGATCGTTCTGAGCTTTTCATGGATATGGACGCGCAGATAAAGGGCGAAGCGATCACCACCGACGTTATCCGCTACAACGACCGCATTGCGGTGAACATGATAAACATAGGCTTTGACTGCTACGTGGCAAAGCGAATGACTGCTATAAAGCGTCACAAATGGGTGCCACGCGGGTCTGAGTACATAGCGGCGCTGGTCATCGAATTTTGCCGCAAGTCGGGGGTGAACTTTGCCTCTATCTCTCTTGACGGCGAGGAGCTTGATGAAAGGGCTTTCCTTTTGGGCTGTCTCGGAAACGGATCCTTCTGCGGCGGCGGATTTATGTCCGCGCCCGTGGCAGAGTTTCGGGACGGAGAGCTTGACATCTGCTTGGTTCGCAACATGAACATCTTCAAGTGCCTGAAGATCATCGGAAAGTACAAAAAGGGAACTTTTCTCACCGATGCCGAGGCACTGAAAAAGATAATCTACAAAAAAATAAAGTCCGCCCATATGACCTTTGGCGGTGATGGGCAATACGTTAGCTTTGACGGTGAGATCGTTCGGGTCAAGGAGCTGAGTATCGAGGTGGCACCGCTTGCTTTGAACGTGTCATTGCCTGCGGGCGTTTCGTTGACGCAAAACAAATCGGAGACGGCGGCCGTATGAATGTTCTGATCTTGTCCGACACCCACAAAAACCGCGACAGGCTGAAAAAGGTCCTTGAGCTTCATCGCGATGCGGACGCCGTAATACATCTTGGTGACGGCTACTCGGATTTTTCGGGGATCGACCTTGGAGATATTCCTCTTTACCGCGTCCGGGGCAACTGTGACGAGGAGTCTGACGGATTTGGCACGCTTTCCGACGAGGAACTTATCGAGCTTGGCGGCATCAAAATTCTGATGTTTCACGGACATCGCCACGGTGTGAAGTTCGGACTTGCAAAAGCGGCGGCCTACGCCGTTTCAAAGGGCGCGGACGTTTTACTCTACGGTCACACCCATATACCCCGCCAGGTGTATCTGGGTGCAGGGGAAAGAGCCGGGATTCGCGTGCTTGAAAGGCCCTTGTGGATATTCAATCCCGGAAGTCTGGGAAGCCCCAGAGAGGGAATGCCTTCATTTGGCGTGCTGACTATTCGTGACGGGCAGATATTGCTCAGCCACGGAAAAACAGGTTACTAAACAAAAATCCCCCTTGCCTGTGGCAAGAGGGATTTGGGATCTTTACAAAGGATCAAAGCTCTTCTTCAACGGGAGCCTCGGCGGCTGCCTTCAGCGCCTCGTCGTAAGCGGCGAGAACGGCAGACTCAAGCTTACCTCTGAACTCCGCATTGATGGGGTGAACGATGTCACGGTATGTGTCATCGGGATTCTTTCTGCTGGGCATAACGATAAACATCTTGTCTCTTGTCTGAATGACCTTGATGTCGTGCATTGCCAGCTGACCGTCGAAGGTGAGGGAAACGATTGCCTTCATGGGACCTTCATCAAACAATTTTCTTACTTTTACGTCTGTTATTTCCATTTTTTAGTTACCTCCGTTTAAAAATGTACTTTTTCATCATATAAATATATTATACAGGTTATTTTTTATACTTATTCAACCGAACTATTATATTTGTATGAACGAGCGTGAAAATTAGGTGAAGAATTTTCTTTGATAATGACAGTCCTTTCACAAAACCGTCACAAACGCAGTCGGTATATTGACTGCAGACCAAATAATTTATTTCATAGAAAGGTACGGGCTTTTATGTCGGTCAACAATACACATCTGGGAAGTGATGAAATATCCCGCCGTCTGCAAAAATGCGAGAGCGTGTTTTTTATCGGCGCGGGCGGAATAAATATGTCCTCTCTTGCGCTCATTACCAAAAACAGAGGTTTTTCACGCGTAGGCGGCTCTGATAAGACCAAGACCAAGCTTACAGAAAAGCTGGAGCGTGCGGGCATCGAGATGCACTATTGCCACGACGAATCGAACGTGGCGGGCTACGATGCGGTGGTCTACACCGTTGCTATCTCTCCCGACAACCCCGAATATAAATATGCCACAGAAAACGGACTTCTGTGCATTTCCCGCGCCGATTATCTTGGATTCGTTATGACCGCTTGGGAGCGTCGCATCGGAATCTGCGGTATGCACGGAAAGAGCACCTGCACGTCAATGTGCGCTCAGGTCTTCCTTGATGCAAAGACCGATGCCACCGTATTATCCGGAGCCGAGCTGGACATAATGGACGGCGCTTACCACATCGGAAAAGGTCGGGATTTCATCTTTGAAGCCTGCGAATATATGGATTCCTTCCTCGATTTCAATCCCACCGTGGCGGTGGTGCTGAACATCGAAATGGACCATGTGGATTATTTCCACTCAATGGAGCAGATATACGGCTCCTTTGCTAAGTTCGCTTCGCTTACGGGCGAGGACGGTTATGCCGTTGCCAATTTTGACGATGAGGACGTGAAGACCGCCCTGCGCGACTACAAGGGACACGTTATTACCTTTGGCACCAGCGAGAACGCGGATTTCAGGGCAGTCAATATAGAATATCATTTGGGCAGACCACAGTTCGACGTGCTAAAAAACGGAGAATATCTTTGCAGCATTGAACTGTCGGTGGCGGGAGAGCATAACGTGTATAACGCGCTGGCTGCCACCGCGGCGGCGACCTTGTGCGGAATTTCTCCCGAAGATATCGTTTCGGGACTTCGCAATTATCACGGCGCAAAGCGCAGAATGGAGCTTCGCGGCTACCTTTCGGGCGCACCCGTTTACGATGACTACGGACATCACCCCACCGAGGTCAAGACCACCCTCGACGCCGCTTCCCACATGGGCGAGCGTCACCTTTGGGCGGTGTTCCAGCCCCACACCTATTCCCGCACAGCGGCGCTTTGGGACGACCTCGTGCACTCCTTTGACAGCTGTCATAAAGTCATCTTTGCCGACATTTATGCAGCGAGAGAAACCGATACTCTCGGTGTCAGTGCAGAAAAATTGGCACAGGCTCTGGGAGAGCGCGGACTCTACCTTGGCTCAAACGAGGAAATTGCAAAATATCTGAAAGTCAACGTGGAAAAGGACGATTTGGTAGTCGTTATGGGCGCGGGCGATATTTACAAGCTCTACGACCTGCTTGACCTTAAGGAGAGAGCAGATGACTGAGGGGTACAACGCAATAGCGTCGGTGTATGACAAATTCAACGCCGAGATAGACTATAAAAAATGGGCGGATTTTATTGAGGCGATATTTGACCGATATCTTGAAAAGCGCCCCGAATTGGTGCTTGATTTGGCGTGCGGCACGGGGAAAATGACCCGCGAGCTGTCACGCCGCGGCTACGATATGATCGGCGTTGACGGCTCGGAGCAGATGCTTTCCGTGGCTTCTGACGGCAACTACGATGAGGACCTGAACAAGATCCACGAGATCCTTTACCTGCTTCAGGATATGCGCTCATTTGAGCTTTACGGCACGGTGGGAGCGGTGGTCAGTTGTCTTGACAGCATCAATTATCTGACCGAGGAAGGTGATCTTGAAAAAACATTTCGGACTGTCCACAATTACCTTGACCCCGACGGGCTTTTTCTCTTTGACGTGAACAGCCCCTACAAATTCCGCGAGATTTACGGCGACAACGCCTATATTCTGGAGGACGAGATCGACGGTAGCGCGGTCTATTGCGGTTGGCAGAACAGCTTTGACGAAAAGTCGGGTATTTGCCATTTCTATCTGACCCTTTTCTCGGAAAACGAGGATGGCACCTTCTCCCGAAGCGAAGAAGAGCAGAAGGAGAGAATGTACACCTTGGAGGCTCTGAAAAGCATGCTGGATACGTGCGGATTTGAGTTTCTCGGAGCGTTTTCCGACTACGATTTCGGAGAGATCGGGGAGACGACCCCGAGATTCTATATTGCCGCAAGGGCAAAAAAATAAAGAAGGACAAAAGTATGAAATCAACTATACTCAGGGCGATGACTCGCGACGGAAGCGCCCGTATCCACGTTATAAATTCAAGGGCAATAGTGAACGAAGCCATTGAAAAATTCGGCACTACCCCCACGGCCACGGCGACGCTGGGCAGACTGCTGACGGTCACGTCCATTATGGGCGCCATGATGGGAAATAGGGACGATTCTGTCACCGTGAACTTCCGCGGCGACGGTCCTGCCGGCTCTGTTCTGGCGGTGGCTGATTACTTCGGAAACGTCAAGGGCTATATCCAGAATCCCGCCGTTGACCTGCCCAAGAAGTCAAACGGAAAGCTGGACGTTGGCGGTGCAGTCGGACGTGGAACGCTGAATATCGCGAGATATGTCAGTGGGGAAGAGCCTTATGCTGGTTCTACCGAGATCGTCAGCGGCGAGATCGCCGAGGATATTGCCGACTATTACGCAAGAAGTGAACAGGTGCCCACGGTCTGTGCCCTGGGCGTGCTTGTTGATACCGACTGCACCTGCCGTGCGGCGGGCGGAGTTATGGTCCAGCTTCTGCCCTTTGCAGACGATCAGACGGTCGACCTCATTGAGCGCAACACCGCAGAGTTGAGCCGAGTTTCAAGCCTTTTTGACCAAGGTCTTACAAACGAGCAGATTGCGCAGATCGCGTTCCGCGATATTCCATTCGACGTGTTCGACGAGCTTGAGGTTGAATATAAGTGCAACTGCACCCGCGAGAAGATGCGCGGTGCGCTTGAAAGTCTGAAATCCGAAGAGGTTTACGAGATGCTCTCCGAGCAGGTTTCGGAGGGCAAGCCCGAGGAGCTGGATTTTTATTGCCGCTTCTGTGGAAAGCACCACATTTTCGGCCGTGCGGAGATCGACAGTATTTTTAAGAAGTGATTTTGAGGCGGAGACCCGGTTGGTCTCCGCCTTAAAAACGCTATATTTTGCGAGCATAATACCGCTAAAAAATTATTTGAAAAAATTTCAAAAAAGTATTGACAAACAAAGGTTTAGATGATATAATATCAAAGTCGCAGCAAATGGATGGCACTGCGACGGCAACCTTGGGAGCATAGCTCAGTTGGGAGAGCATCTGCCTTACAAGCAGAGGGTCATAGGTTCGAGCCCTATTGTTCCCACCAGCTTGGCCCGGTAGTTCAGTTGGTTAGAACGCTAGCCTGTCACGCTAGAGGTCAGGGGTTCGAGTCCCCTTCGGGTCGCCATTCGCCTCTGTAGCTCAGTTGGTAGAGCAGAGGACTGAAAATCCTCGTGTCGTTGGTTCGATTCCGACCGGAGGCACCATAGCCGAGAAAATATTCTCGGTGTTTGCGGATTTAGCTCATTTGGTAGAGCGCGACCTTGCCAAGGTCGAGGTGGCGGGTTCGAGCCCCGTAATCCGCTCCAAAAATAAAAAGGGAGAAGCGTAGCTTCTCCCTTTTTATTTTTCGAACGAAACGGCTTGAACCCCTCAGATTCGCGGAGCGAATCTGAACGATTTGCGCTGTGAGGGCTTCAAGTTTTGGAGAATGGTGGCGCAAATTTGGGTTCAGAGCCCCATGAGAGAAGCGTAGCTTCTCCCTTTTTATTTTTCGAACGAAACGGCTTGAACCCGCTCTGGTTTGCCTTGCAAACCAGAACAGTTTTCGCTGTGATTGCTTCGGATCTTGACAGAACGATGGCGCCAATTTGGGTTCAAAGCCCCGTAATCCGCCACGGCTCGAACCCCTCCGCGGGGGAAGTTAGATTTGTGTCAACGCGGACGACAGCGAACTTGTTCGTTTATGGTCGCCTCCACATTGCGGTCGTTTGCTTAGCATCTTACGGGAAAAATTCTTTAACTGTTTGTATTACGGGTCGTCGAGGCGCCGACCCCTACCGGGCATAATAAAACTGTTTATCTTCGCGTTGCGGGGAGTATTCTAAAATCGTCCGTCTCTACGGGACGCCGTCCCCTACAAGTAGAAATGAGAAATTCGCCGTCGAAAATTAACTCAAAAGTTTTTTCGAAAAAGCATTGACAAAATTAGGGTATCGTGATATAATATTTGCGTTCGAATGAACGGCGCCATGGCCAAGCGGTAAGGCAAAGGTCTGCAACACCTCTATCCCCGGTCCGATTCCGGGTGGCGCCTCCAAAAATAAAAAGGACACCATTTGGTGTCCTTTTTGTTTTTTGCGCTCACCCAATCGGACCGTGCTCCGTGCGCCGAAGGCGCAGCGGAATCCGGTTCGGAAGATTCGAAGTGCCGGTGGCACTTCGAAATTCCGGGTGGCGCCAATTTCATTTATATCTCTGCGGGTTATCCGTTTCACCGAGCAAATAATCTATGCTTGTATTGTAAAATCTGGCGAGCTTGATCAGGATCGCCGTTGGAATATCGTTCTCGCCCGTTTCGTATTTCGAATATCCCGTTTGCGACATTCCGAGCATTTTCGCGAGTTGCGTTTGGTTCATATCCTTATCTTCTCTTAGATCTCTTAAACGTGAATACATAATTTCCCCCAAAATCTTTTTCACGTTTATTATATGTTAATCTGTTTCAGGGTATTGACAAATAACCTGAAACAGGTTATAATAAGACCAAATAACTGTTTTTGGAAGCAAAATGAATTCAACAAAAATTATAACAGAAATAATAAAATGGGTCATATGCATTGCAATAGGAGGTGTTGCGGGCTTTTTTATGCTAATGATATTGCCGGAGAGCTTGGTTATACTTATTAGCAGTATTTTGGTAGGTCTTATAGTGGGGCTTGTTTGTTCAGCGATTGTTTCACAGACATCAATGAAGAATATATCCCTTTTTGTTTCGATCTTTTTGGGGCTTGTTGCTTTTATCATTTATCTGATCTTTCTGAATAATGTTAACGATTCAAGCGAGACCTCAATGATTGGCGGAATGCTTGCGCTTTTTTGGCCGTTGCCCATTTTTGTTTACGATTTGATTTCCAGACATAACGGTGATTCGTAAAATTCAATCCAATATATAAAATCTCCGAGAAACGCCACGCATTTGCGTGGCGTTTCTATTGCCAAATCCCCCGATTCGTGGTATAATACGTGTGACAATATCTTTCAAGGAGAAAACAATGTCACACGAGAAATATTTTGAGGCGGTCGATTCGCTTTACGAAAAATATCTTAGGGTTTGGGAAGAATTTTGCAACATCGAAAGCCCCACGGACTTCAAGGCGGGGGTCGACGCGTGCGGTGAGTACATGGGCGATTTGGCGCGGGGGCTTGGGCTTGACGTGGACATATGCCACCAGGAGGTGGCGGGAAATGCCGTTTGCATTACTCTGAACCCCAACGCGAACGGTGCGCCTTTGTGCGTTTCGGGTCACATGGACACGGTCCATCCCGTGGGATCCTTTGGCTCGCCTGCTGTGCGCGTTGAGGGGGACAAGATCTACGGCCCCGGAACTACCGACTGCAAAGGCGGTATCGTTGCGGGGATGCTTGCCCTTGAAGCTCTTCAAAAGGCGGGATACAAAAAGCGCCCCGTTCGGCTTCTTTTGCAATCCGACGAGGAAAACGGCAGCAAAAGAAGCAACAAGGCCACAATAAAATACATTTGCGAGAAGGCGAAGGGCGCGGTGGGCTTCCTCAATCTTGAGGGGCACGGCGCGGGCACTACCTGCATTCAGCGCAAGGGGATCATCACCTTCCGTTTGACGGTGACCGGCGTTGCGGCCCATTCCTGCAACGTGGCGAATGAAGGTGCAAACGCCATTGCCGACGCGGCACACAAGATAATCGAGATCGAAAAGATCAAGGACGACGAGGGGGTCACCTGCAACTGCGGAGTTATCAGCGGCGGAACGGTTGTAAATTCCGTGCCCGATCGTTGCGAGTTTATGGTGAACGTGCGTTACGCAACTGCTCAGCAGCTTGAGTGGATAACGGCCCGCATAAACGAGATCGCAGCCACAGAGCACGTCAAGGGCTGTCGCTGTCAGGTGAGTGTGGAGTCTTTCAGAGTTGCCATGGAATATTCCGAGCGAAACGTGGACCTGCTTGAAAAGGTAAACGTGGCGCTTGAGCGTTCGGGACTTACCCTGCTGAAAGGGGTAAAGCGCAAGGGCGGGTCCGATGCCGCCGATGTCACGTCTTTTGGTATTCCTTGCCTCGATTCGATCGGTGTCCGAGGCGGCGAGATACACAAAAGGGAAGAATTTGCGTATATTGAATCTTTGCGCGAGGCCGCGAAGCGCATCGTCGCTGTGGCGGAATATATTTAAAATAAAAAGCACCCTACGGGTGCTTTTTATTTTATGGGATTGAATATTATTGTAAACGCTTTGGGTTATCGGTTAACCCCAGAATATAGTCAACGGATACTCGGTGAAATTCGGATAGCTTTATGAGAATGTCGGTTGGAATATCTCTTTGTCCCAATTCATAGTTGCTGTATACCTGCTGTGAGCAATTTAAGTCTTTGGCCATTTCCTTTTGCGAAATGTCCTTGTCTTCACGCAGGTCTCTGATTCTTTTGTATGTCATAATAACTCCATTTTGCGTATTTTATGAAGAAATTATAACAATCCGCAATTTGCGGTATTGACAATTACCGCAAATTGCGGTAAAATAAGCAAAATGGCAAGGAGTTTTTATGAAATTGTTGATAGTAGGCTCGCGTAGTATAGAAAATTTCGATCTCTCGCCATACGTTTCGGACGAGGTTGACACGATCATCAGCGGCGGCGCTGTTGGGATAGACAGTCTGGCAGAGAGGTATGCCGATGAACACCGCCTTTCAAAATATATAATTCGTCCGCGATATGATCTTTTCGGCCGTGCCGCGCCTTTGCGGCGTAACGAACAAATGGTCGATATGGCAGATGCCGTGCTTGTCGTATGGGACGGACGATCCAAGGGCGCGCAATATACCGTGGAATATTCGAGAAAAAAGAACAAGCCGATCACGCTTGTCTATATTTGAGGAAGGATGATTTGAAAAAATAACCTCCGCTGCTTGGGGGCATTTTGTAGGGGCGACGTCCTCGGCGTCCCAAAAACGATAAAATGAATTTTTGCCTTATGGCTATACGAAAACTCTCATTTTGACCGGGTGCTATATTTTTACCGGAGAATTTTTGCTGCGGGTCGCCGAGGACGTCGACCCCTACAAGGGGCTTGATAGTACCTCCGAAAATTTCGAATATATATTGTGCGACAATAAACCCCGCCGTTCGGCGGGGTTTTGAAATTTTATTCCGTTGTATAGTTGTCGAAGTAACCCTGGATAAATACGATAGGCGTACCCTTGTCGCCCGAGCCGGAGGTCAGGTCGCACAGAGAACCGATAAGATCGGTGAGACGGCGGGGTGTGGTACCCTCGGAGTCCATCTTGCCCACAAGGTCTGCGTCCTTTTTGTGAATACGGTTCTTGATCGCTTCCTTGAGCGCATCGCCCGAAAGATCCGCAAAATCATTGTCTGCCAGGTACTTGAGCTTCAGCTCGTTGGGCGTACCCTCAAGACCTGCCGTGTATGCGGGGGAAACTACCGGGTCTGCAAGCTCCCAGATCTTTCCAACGGGGTCTTTGAACGCGCCGTCACCGTAGACCATTACCTCGACCTGCTTGCCCGTCTCGTCGTAGATCTTCTTCTGAATAGCCTCTACCAAGGGCTGGCAGTCGCGGGGGAAGAGCTTTACCTGGTCCTCGGTGGACTTGTTTGAGCCAAGCAGACCGTACTCTGCGTTAAATCCGCTTCCGTTTACGGGAGCGCTGAGGATCTCGTCAAGACCGTAAACGGTCTGAGCGCCTGCTGCTCTCAAAATGCGCTTTGTTCTCGCGCGGGTGTGGATATCGCAGTTGATAACGTCCTTTGTGTAATCAAGAATGGCGCGGGGGTCGTTGGCAAATACCACCTCAAAATCGGCGCCGCACTCGCGTACGAGGCTCTCGTAAAACTCCACGTAGTCAACACCTGTAAAACGGTGCTTTTCGTAACCGAAAAGCTCGCGGTAACGCTTGACGTCAAGAACGTCGCTGTAAGGATTGATTCCCTTCTCGTCAAGCATGTCCAGGCTCACCAGGTGGTTTCCGACCTCGTCGGAGGGGTAGGAGAGCATAAGGACCACCTTCTTTACTCCCTTTGCGATACCCTTGAGGCAAATGGAAAAGCGGTTACGGCTGAGAATAGGGAAAATAACGCCGACGGTTCCCGAGGGGAACTTAGCCTTAACGTCGGCTGCTATATCGTCGGTAGATGCGTAGTTACCCTGTGCACGGGCAACGATAGCCTCGGTCATGGCGATAATATCGTGATCGCGGATCTCGAAATTTTCGCTCTTTGCGGCTTCAAGTACGGATTCGGAGACGATCTTGACAAGGTCATCACCGCTGCGGATAATAGGGGCGCGGACGCCTCTTGAAACTGTGCCTACCATACGGCTCATAAAAAAACAACTCCTTTATTCCCTCGGGCTTTCGGGGAATTTCAAAATTACCTATATATTATACCAAACAACATGGTGGTTTGTAAACTGTTTTTTTAAAAAAATCCGTATTTTTTTGAAATTATATATATACGAGGGTTAGTATATAGCAAATTTTGTGAAAAATTTTGTTGAAATCTCGGGAATTTTGTGGTAGAATATAAAATGCGGTGGAATGGCGGTAGGACTGGACCTTGCCCGATTGCCCGCCGCAATCTTTCAAGGAGTAAAAATATGGAATTTCAGGAATTCTTGCGTACCGCGGTCTCAAGCCCTCAGCTTCTGATCACGGTATTGCTCACTCTGGGCGTTATTTTCGTTAACGGCTGGACCGATGCACCCAACGCCATAGCTACCTGCATTACCACCAGGTGCTTAAAGGTAAGAACGGCGATCATTATGAGTGCTGTTTTCAATTTCCTCGGCGTTTTTATTATGACCAGCATAAACAGCTCGGTTGCAAGCACTATCAGTAACATGGTGGACTTCGGCGGCAATTCGGAAAACGCGCTTATTGCTTTGTGTGCGGCACTTTTTTCAATCGTTGTTTACAGCACGGGCGCTTCCTTTCTGGGAATCCCCACAAGTGAATCCCACAGCTTGATCGCAGGTCTTACGGGCGCGGCTATTGCGGTAAACGGCGGACTTGACGGCGTAAACGGCGCGGAATGGATGAAGGTTATTTACGGACTTGTGATAAGCCTTTTCTTGGGATTTTTCTCGGGTTGGATCATCTGCAAGATTATTTGTGTCGTCTGCTACCGCATGGACAGAAGAAAGACCAACAAATTCTTCCGTGGCGCACAGATCGTCGGCGCTATGTCCATGAGCTTCATGCACGGCGCACAGGACGGTCAGAAATTTATCGGCGTTCTTTTCCTTGGAATTGCCTTTTCCAACGGACAGAGCTCGGTTGAGGGAATGCTTATTCCTATCTGGCTCATGATCCTTTGCTCTGTCGTCATGGCTCTGGGAACCAGCGTCGGCGGCGAGAAGATAATCAAGTCGGTCGGCATGGACATGGTTAAGATCGACAAGTACCAGGGCTTTGCGGCGGATATTTCGGCGGCCTTCTGCCTCCTTCTTTCCAGCGTTTTCGGTATTCCCGTTTCCACAACTCACACAAAGACCACGGCCATCATGGGCGTAGGCGCGGTCCAGCGTCTGTCGGCGATCAACTTGGGCGTGGTCAAGGAAATGGTGCTGACCTGGATATTCACTTTCCCCGGATGCGGACTTATCAGCTTCGCGGTTGCCAAGCTGTTCATTGCAATATTCTAATCAAAAACAGGAGATATAAAAATGGCAAAGAAACAGAACGATTATTATTTTAAGAATTTTGTGGAGTGCGCGGAGCTTGCTTGCAAGGGCTCTCAGCTCCTTGAGGACATTGTGCGTGATTTCGATCCCGCAAAGCTGAACGACTACCGCTCTGAGATGCATGAGATCGAGCACAATGCCGATATGAAGAAGCACGAAATGCTGAACGTCCTTATCAAGGCGTTCATCACTCCCATTGACCGCGAGGATATTTTGGCGGTAAGCCAGAATATCGACGAGCTGAGCGACAAGATTGAGGATGTTCTTATCAGAATCTATTTTAATCAGGTAAAGGCTATCCGTCCCCGCGCCGTCGAGTTTGTTTCCCTTGTAAACAAGTGTTTCGGTGAGGTTCTTGAGATGCTCCGCGAGTTTGAGGATTTCAAACGCTCAAAGACCCTCAAGGAGCATCTGATCAATATCAACTCTCTTGAAGAACAGGCTGACAGGCTTTACATTGATTGTATGTACGAGCTTCACGACGGCAATACCGACGTGCTTGAGGTCATTGCCTGGACCGACGTTTACACATATCTTGAAAAGTGCGCCGACACCTGCGAGCATATTGCCGATCTGGTCGAGAGCGTTGCAATGAAGAACAGCTGATAAAAACAAAAAAGAGCCGAAAGGCTCTTTTTTGTTTTGTCACGAATCGGTGAGTGTGATCCCCAGCGATGTCTGACGGATATATCTTGTGTAATATTTGCTGTTGATGGCGTCGTTTACCTCAAGGACGATGGTGTCCACGCCGTTTCGGGTGCGCTTGGATATTTTATATGCGCCCTCGCTTACAGGGCCGAGGTATATGTATTCAACGGCAGTTCCTTTTTCGAGTATGACGGCGATATTTGCGTATTCTCCCTTGATGATGGCTTTTGCAAGCTCATAGACGAGAGCGTCGCCGTTGTATTCCAGCTCGGACCAATCGAGAAGGTTTGTGATCGTATATTGCGATGTCCCCGGTTCATCGGGATTTTCGACGATGAACGCGATGGGCAGAGTGAACGTGTCAAAACGCCATCCGTCCTCGGTCTTGGTCAGAGAACACTCATAGGAGATGTTGACCTCGTTGCCTTCAGCATCTTTTTCAAGTGTTACGGTGACGGTAGCCTTTTTGTCGCTGTCAAGGGTGACGTTAAGTCGGAACTGCAGATCGCTGTTGAGCTGTTTTGAGGTGAATCCGCTGAGTCGGTACAGCTTGCCGTCAAATTCGGTGAATATCTGCTCGCCGTCGAGACCTTCGAGGCGAAGGATGTTGTTGACCGTTGCCTGGCTGAAGATCGTTGACAGGTGCTTTGCAAGCTCCTCCTGCGTTTCGTAGTAAAGGGGCATCTCTTCCTCGTCAACACCCTTTTGTATAAGTGCTTTGAGGTATGTATAACCGCCGTATTCTACGGAATCCTCGGCGTTATATATGCTGTCGGTTACATAGGGGGTGAACCAGGAGTATGCGGACACGGCTGCATCAAACAGCATGGCGATCTCGTCCTTGGCTTTCTTTTCGCCGATCATCTTATCGAGCACCGCCTCGGAGGACTGCTTTGAGTATGCCTTCTGTCCCATTGAGCCGAGGAACTCGTATGTGTAGTTGAAAACGTCGCCCTCGTAGATAAAGAAGAGCAGGGGAGTGCCGTTGGTGTCCTTTGCGTAGATACGCATCTGATCATCGAAGTACATCTGGTGGGTGAGCTTGAAGCGGCTCCAATCTCTGTCGCCCACGGTGTAGGCAATGTCAAGGCTGTAAATGTCAACTCTTATGGTCTCGTCCACCTCGATCGAGTCGTACTCGGTGAAGTTCACTACCTCGTACTGCGCAAAGAGCAATGCGGGGATCCTGTTTACAGCCGCCCACTTTGCGCTTTCTTCTGCACGGATCTGCTCGGCTCTGCCGCCGTCGTCAACGTAGAAATTCCAGGTCTGCGCCAGGTCGTAGGATACGAAATAAACCGTGTTGACCATTTCCTTTGCGCCGTTATAGATGTTGATCGGAATATTTATCTTCTCGCCGTCATAAAAAGGCTTGCCTGCTTTGGCGTAAGAGTCCATTACGCTGTCAGGCACCACTATGTACAGCGGGCGCCAGCTTGTACCGCCGTCGGTAGTCAGATAGACGTTGGGTTCGTTTGCGGCCTTGGAGTGGTAGTCATAGGAAATGATTCCGATGTCGCGGTTCAAAAAGGTTCCGTGCTCCAGCAGATCGTGCCAGTCCTGCTCGGGGGGAGCTTCCTGTTGCTTCTCCCAGGTCTTGCCGCCGTCGCTTGTTATGTAAATGAAGGTTTCGATGGTGCCGTCTACCGCTATGAGCGCGCCGTCACGGGGTGTCCAGAAGGTGCCGACGAAGTTGTCTATGGTGTCCATCTCGTTTTTCAGGCTCAGCGTGCTCTGGGTCCAGGTCTGTCCGCCGTCATCGGTGGAGGCAAACTGGATATTGGGCATACTGATGTCGGGGCAGTAAATGACGAACATCTTGTTTCTGCAGACCTCAAGCTTCATTCTGGGGTATGCGGTGGATGAATTGTTGTAGATGAAAGGGGTCTCGATGACGTTGGCGTTTTCGTAAGCGTCGCGGATAACGATCTTCGAGGCGTTTACATCCAGATAAGCGTTGGTCGAAGGCTCGGGAAAATCGCTTTCGTCTTCAAAGTGGGTGTTTCCGATGCCAAGATCCAATGACAGATTGGCATTGTTGAGTATTACTTCCTTCTTGCCGCAAGCGCACAGGCCTAAGATAAGCAGAAGAAGTGCAACCAAAGCGGCTGTTTTTATTATATCGGTCTTTATTTTCATTCAAACCCTCCGATTTATATGTGGGGACGCCCGTTTTCGCCTTGAAAAGGGCGGTCGGAAATCTTCCTTTTTATTATATAGGGGATTATACCACGATTTCGCTGTTTTTTCAATAGATTATTTATGAATAAACGACTTTTTCGGGGTTTTCGCAGGAAAAAGAGGGCAATTTTGGATAAAAAACATCGCTTTTGTGCAAAATATATAAAAACAGGCTGAAAATTTCTGCAATTTTCTATGAAATTATTTTTTCAAATTTCTTGCAAAATAGATAAAGTTAGTGTATAATAAGTAGGTCTGGCACTATGCGATGAAGCGGGAGATTGCTGCTTTGGCAGGTAACTTTCGTGGAGTATGTCCGTTAATCGGGCGGGACAAATTTCGGTACATCGATCTCGCGGGAGCTTTACACCGTCGAGCGTGTGCCATGTGTTTCCAGGCTTTTCGGATATTTCCGGAAGCTGAGCTTGCGTCTCGGTTTTCCGGTTTTTGTAAGGAAAGTCGCGAAACGCACGGCACGGTGTACAATCGATTTGGCCCCATTTTACAAAACATCTCCGCCGGACAGTCCTTCATTTATATAAAATGACGGGCGGAAGAGATGAAATCTAAAAGGAGGCACAAAAAATGGCAGTAAAGGAAAAGATCAGAATCAAACTGAGAAGCTACGACAACACACTGGTTGACGCGGCTTGCGAGAAGATCGTTGCAGCAGCAAAGAGAAACGGCGCTGAAGTATCCGGTCCTATCCCGCTCCCCACAGAGCGCGAGATCACAACTATCCTTCGTGCGGTCCACAAGTACAAGGACAGCCGTGAGCAGTTTGAGATGAGAACTCACAAGAGACTCATCGATATCGTTAAGCCTTCCGAAAAGGCTGTTGACGCTATCATGAGCGTTGAACTCCCCGCAGGCGTTGAAATTGACGTAAAGCTTTAATTCCTGCAAAAACCACCACGCAAAAGCCTTAAGGTAAGGCGTCTTGCGGTCAAGTTGGCGAACCCGAAAGGGAAATTCAAACGTCAACCAATAACCCAGGAGGTAAAAATGAAAAAGGGTATTATCGGTAAGAAGATCGGTATGACTCAGATCTTCGATGAAGTCGGAAACGTTATTCCGGTTACGGTAATCGAGGCCGGTCCCTGTGTAGTAACACAGAAGAAGACGGTCGAAACAGACGGCTATGACGCCGTTCAGCTTGGTTTCATGGATGTTAAGGAAAAGCACATGACCAAGGCTGAGAAAGGTCATTTCGAGAAGGCGGGCGTAGACGCAAAGAAGCATCTCAAGGAATTCCGTCTTGACGACGTTTCTGCAATCAATGTAGGTGACGTTATATCTGTCGAAACCTTCGCCGCAGGCGATAAGGTCGACGTTACCGGTATAACAAAGGGTCACGGCTACACCGGTGCAATCAAGCGTTGGAACCTGCACATGCTCCAGCACACTCACGGCGTCGGTCCTATCCACCGTCAGTCCGGTTCTATGGGTGTTATCGACCCTGCGCGTATCTTCAAGAATAAGAAGATGGCAGGTCAGTACGGTCACGAGCAGGTAACAGTTCTCAATTTGAACATCGTAAAGATCGACACAGAGAAGAACCTCATCGCCATCAAGGGTGCCATTCCCGGTGCAAAGGGCGGTATCGTGTTCATCCGTGATTCGGTATATGCATCGGCCGTAGGAGGAACTATAGATGCCAAACGTAAAAGTAATGGACATGACCGGCAAGGAAGTCGGCGAAATCACACTGTCCGATAAGATCTTCGGCGCAGAAGTAAACGGCGCGATCCTCCATGCTGCAGTCAGAACATATCTGATGAACCAGAGACAGGGTACTCAGTCCACACTTACCAGAACAGAGGTAAGCGGCGGCGGAAGAAAGCCCTGGAGACAGAAGGGTACAGGCAGAGCTCGTCAGGGTTCTACTCGTTCTCCTCAGTGGACACACGGCGGAGTTGCTCTCGGCCCCAAGCCCCGTTCCTACCGCATGGGTATGAACAAGAAGGTAAAGAGACTTGCTCTTTACAGCGCACTTTCCGCTAAGGTTGCCGCAGGCGATCTTATCGTTGTTGACGAGATCAAGACAGAAAGATACAAGACCAAGACAATGGTTGCTATGCTTAATGCTCTCGGAGCAGAAAAGAAGGCTCTCGTTGTTCTCGGCGCTGCAGACGCTCTCGTAACAAAGAGCTGCGCTAACATCCCCGGCGTTAAGACCTCTGTTTGCGACACTATCAACGTTTACGATATTCTTAACGCTGATAAGTTCATCGCTACAAAGGCTGCCATCGAAAAGATCGAGGAGGTGTACGCATAATGAAAGCTATTCAGGATATCATCATTAAGCCCCTTATCACAGAGAATTCCATGGACATGCTCGCTGATAAGAAGTACGCTTTCAAGGTTATGAAGTCCGCAACAAAGCCTGAGATCGCAAAGGCTGTTGAGGAAATGTTCGGTGTCAAGGTACTGGACGTAAACACCATCAACATGAAGAAGAAGCCCAAGAGACTCGGCGTTAACAGCGGCTACACGGCTGCATGGAAGAAGGCTATCGTAACACTTAAGCCCGATTCCAAGACCATCGAGTTCTTCGAAGGTTTAAACTAAGTGGGAGGTAGAAAAGAATGCCAACTATTAAGTATAAGCCGACGACTCCCGCGAGAAGACACATGAGCGTTGCTTCCTTTGATGAAGTAACAAAGTTTTCTCCCGAGAAGAGCTTAACGGTTATTAAGAAGAAGCATGCGGGCCGTAACAGCTACGGTCGCATCACAGTTCGTCACCAGGGTGGCGGAAATAAGGTTAAGTACAGAATCATCGACTTCAAGCGTCAGAATGAATCTCCCGCAAAGGTAATCGGTGTTGAGTACGACCCCAACAGAAGCGCATATATCGCACTTCTTGAGAACGAGGCGGGCGACAGAAGCTACATCATCGCTCCCGTAGGTCTCACAGACGGCATGACCGTTTACTCCGGCGCTGATGCAGACATCAAGCCCGGTAACACACTTCCTATCAGCAATATCCCCGTTGGTACTATGATCCACAACATCGAGCTTTACCCCGGTAAGGGCGCTCAGCTCGTTCGTTCTGCCGGCGTTTTCGCACAGCTTATCGCTAAGGAAAACGGCTCCGCTCAGATCAGACTTCCCTCGGGTGAGGTTCGTATCGTTCGTCTTGACTGCAAGGCGTCTATCGGACAGGTAGGCAACATTGAGCATGATACTGTTAAGCTCGGTAAAGCAGGTAGAGTTCGTCACATGGGTATCCGTCCTACAGTGCGCGGTTCCGTAATGAACCCCTGCGATCACCCTCACGGTGGTGGTGAAGGACGTGCTCCTATCGGACGCAGCGGTCCTGTTACTCCTTGGGGTAAGCCTGCTCTGGGTTATAAGACCAGAAACAAGAAGGCTAGAACCGATAAGTTCATTATCAAGCGCAGAAATGCTAAATAAGGAGGGAATATAGGAAATGAGTAGAAGTTTGAAGAAGCCCCCGTATGTTGAAGCTAAGCTCTTTAACCGTATCGAGGCTATGAACGAGAAGAATGAGAAGAAGGTCCTCAAGACCTGGTCTCGCGCTTCCACAATATTCCCTGAGTTCGTTGGACACACCATCGCTGTTCACGACGGAAGAAAGCATGTTCCGGTATACGTAACCGAGGACATGGTTGGACACAAGCTCGGCGAGTTTGCACCTACAAGAACCTTCAAGGGTCATGCAGGCTCCAAGACTTCCAACAACGGTAAATAAGGGAGGAACATTCAATGGAAGCAAAGGCATATCTTAAGTATGCGAGAATTTCCCCGCGTAAGGTTAAGATCGTTCTTGATCTTATCAGAGGTAAGGACGCAGGAGTTGCTATGGCAATCCTCAAGAACACTCCCAAGAGTGCATCCGAATACCTTATTAAACTGCTGGGAAGCGCAATCGCAAACGCTGAAAACAATTTCAATATGGATGTCTCCAAGCTGTATGTATCCGAGTGCTTCGTTTGCCCCGGTCCCACTCTGAAGAGAATCATGCCTAGAGCAAAGGGAAGCGCTGATAGAATACTCAAGAGAACATCCCACGTAACTATCGCAGTAAAAGAAAGAGATTGAAAGGAGGAAATAAGTTATGGGTCAGAAAGTTAATCCCCACGGCCTTCGTGTGGGCGTAATCAAGAACTGGGATTCCAGATGGATCACATCCGATGAGAAGTTCGGCGACACTCTTGTTTCCGACTACAACATCAGAAAGTATCTGAAGACAGAGCTTCAGGGTGCAGGCGTGCCTAAGATCGAGATCGAGCGCGACGCACACAGAGTAAGAGTTTTCATTCACTGCGCAAAGCCCGGTATCGTTATCGGTAAGGGCGGCTCTGAGATCGAAAAGTACAAGGCAGCTATCTCCGCTATGGTTGAGGGCAAGCACGTTGACGTAAACGTAGTTGAAGTAAGATCTCCCGATCTCAATGCTCAGCTCGTTGCTGAAAACATCGCTCTCCAGCTGGAGAAGCGCGTTGCTTTCCGCCGCGCAATGAAGATGGCTATCCGCAACACAATGAGACTTGGCGCAAAGGGTATCAAGATCGCTTGCTCCGGTCGTCTGGGCGGTGCCGAAATCGCAAAGACAGAGCACTATCATGACGGAACTATTCCGCTTCAGACACTCAGAGCCGACATCGACTACGGTTTCTGGGAAGCAAATACAACCTACGGTAAGATCGGTATCAAGGTTTGGATCTACAAGGGCGAAGTCCTCAATGAAGTAAACAGACCTGCTGCCGAGAAGGCTCCTCGCAGAGACGACCGCCGCGGCGATCGCAGAAACGGCAGAGGAAACTTCAGAGGTGAGAGAAAAGAGGGGGGCAGAAGAAATGTTAATGCCTAAGAGAGTTAAGTACCGTCGCGTACAGCGCGGAAGACTTAAGGGTAAAGCACTTCGCGGCAACAAGGTGACCAACGGTCAGTATGGTCTCGTTGCTCTCGAGCCCGCTTGGATCACAAGTAATCAGATCGAGGCAGCCCGTATCGCTATGACAAGATACATCAAGCGTGGCGGTCAGGTTTGGATCAAGATTTTCCCCGACAAGCCCATCACAGAAAAGCCTGCTGAGACCCGAATGGGTTCCGGTAAGGGTTCTCCTGAGTACTGGGTAGCAGTTGTTAAGCCGGGCAGAATCATGTTCGAAATGGACGGCGTTGCCGAGGAAGTTGCCAGAGAGGCTATGCGTCTCGCGAGCCACAAGCTGCCTATCAAGTGCAAGTTTGTTCGCCGCGGCGACGAGAACTAATGCGGGGAGGTAATAAGCTGTGAAGATTAAAGAAATCAGAGAAATGACTCCCGACGAGCTTAACGCTAAGCTTAAGGAGCTGAAGAGCGAACTCTTCAACCTCCGTTTCCAGCACGCGATCAACCAACTTGACAACCCGCACAAGATTGCCGATGTCAAGAAGGATATCGCCCGTGTAATGACGATTCTTCATGAGAAGAACGCTTAAGGGAGGTAAAAAGTCATGACAGAAGAAAGAAATCTTAGAAAAACCCGTGTGGGTCGCGTTGTAAGCAACAAGATGGACAAGACTATCGTCGTTGCCATCGAGGACAACGTAAAGCACCCCGTATACGGTAAGATCATTAAGCATACTCTTAAGATCCATGCGCACGACGAAAACAACGAGTGCAACATCGGTGATAAGGTAAGCGTAATGGAAACAAGACCTCTCTCCAAGACTAAGAGATGGAGACTCGTTTCTATCATCGAAAAGGCTAAGTAATTCGCCTTTTAGATCAACATCACATCAAACATTAATGCGAATATAGTACGTACGGATAAAACCGTGCCGAAAACAGGAGGACGCAAAAGTGATACAGCAACAAACACTTATGAAGGTTGCCGATAACACCGGAGCTAAGGAACTGATGTGCATTCGCGTCCTTGGCGGTACAGGCCGTCGCTACGCTAACATCGGTGACATAGTTGTAGCCTGCGTAAAGAAGGCTGCTCCCGGCGGTGTTGTAAAGAAGGGTGAAGTAGTTAAGGCTGTTATTGTAAGAAGCGTTAAGGGCGTTAAGCGCGCTGACGGTTCCTACATTAAGTTCGACGAAAACTCCGCGGTAATCATCAAGGAAGATAACACACCTAAAGGAACCCGTATTTTTGGCCCTGTGGCAAGAGAGCTTCGTGACAAGGATTTCATGAGAATCCTGTCCCTCGCTCCCGAAGTACTTTAATAGGAGGTAATTCACAATGGAAAAGAAGATGCATGTTAAAACAGGCGACACCGTTGTTGTTATCTCCGGTAACTCCAAGGGAACAAAGGGCGAAGTAATCGCTGTTTCCCCCAAGGAGGGTAAGGTAATCGTTAAGGGTGCCAACATTATCCACAAGCACGTTAAGGCTCGCCGTCAGGGTGAGACAAGCGGTATTATCGACGCTGAGGGCGCTATCTACGCTTCCAAGGTTCAGGTATACTGCTCCAAGTGCTCCAAGGCTACAAGAGTCGCTCACAAGATGAACGGCGACAAGAAGATCCGCGTTTGTGCTAAATGCGGCGCAGAACTTTGATTGAGGAGGTAACTGAAAATGGCAAGACTTAGAGAATTGTACAAGAATGAAGTTGCTCCTGCTCTCATGAAGAAGTTCGAATTCAAGAGCCCCATGCAGATCCCCAAGCTGGACAAGATCGTTATCAACGTCGGCGCAGGTGACGCAAAGGACAACGCAAAGGTGATCGACAGCGTAATCGCTGATCTCACACTTATCTCCGGCCAGAAGGCAGTTCCCACATACGCAAAGAAGTCGGTTGCGAACTTCAAGCTCCGTGAGGGAATGAAGATCGGTGCAAAGGTTACTCTCCGCGGCGAGACAATGTATGAGTTTATGGACAGACTCTTCAACTTCGCTCTCCCCAGAGTTCGTGACTTCAAGGGTATCAACCCCAACGCATTCGACGGCAGAGGTAACTACTCCCTCGGTCTCAAGGAACAGCTTATATTCCCCGAGATCGAGTACGACAAGGTAGATAAAATCCGCGGTATGGATATCTGCTTTGTTACAACAGCTAAGAACGACGAAGAGGCAAGAGAGCTCCTGACCTTGATGGGCGCTCCCTTCGCTAATAAGTAAGGAGGCAACAGAAAATGGCAAAGAAGTCTATGATTCTCAAGCAGCAGAGACCTCAGAAGTTCTCTACAAGAGAGTACAACAGATGCAAGATCTGCGGCCGTCCTCATGCTTACCTTCGTAAGTACGGCATCTGCCGTATCTGCTTCCGTGAGCTGGCTTACAAGGGCCAGATTCCCGGTGTAAAGAAAGCAAGCTGGTAATTTAATTTATCAAACTTGGCAGTTTTTTAAAACTCCAAACTATCGGAAGGAAAATCAAGAGAGGCTTCCGCTTCCCTTGGTTTTAACCACCGGTCAGCCGCCGGACAGAACGCCGGCAGCAAGAATTTTTAACTTGCATAAAGGAGGATTTTTACTATGCAAATGTCAGACGTTATCGCCGATATGCTCACCAGAATCAGAAATGCAAGCGATGCAAAGCACGCTACTGTTGACATTCCGGCATCCAACATGAAGAAGTCCATTGCCGATATCCTTGCAAAAGAGGGATATGTTAAGTCCTATCAGGTAATTGAGGACGGCAAGCAGGGCGTAATCCGTGTAACTCTCAAGTACACAGCAAACAAGCAGAAGGTTATTCGTGGCCTTCGCCGCGTTTCCAAGCCCGGTCTCCGTATCTACGCAAGCTGCGAAGATATGCCCAGAGTTATGAACGGCCTGGGAATCGCTATCGTTTCCACATCCAAGGGCATTATGACCGACAAGCAGGCTCGTAAAGAGAATGTTGGCGGTGAAGTAATTGCCTTCGTATGGTAATAAAAGCGGGAGGTAATTAAAATGTCAAGAATTGGAAGAAAACCCATTGATGTTCCCGCTGGCGTAAAGGTGACTCTCGGTGAGGGCAATAAGCTCACAGTTGAGGGTAAGCTGGGAACACTTGAGCAGACCTTTAACACACGTATGACGATCAAGATCGACGGTAATACGATTATCGTTGAGCGTCCTACAGATGAGGCTGAGGACAGAGCTATCCACGGTCTTACACGTACACTTATCAATAACATGGTAGTGGGTGTATCCGAGGGCTACTCCAAGACTCTTCTTATCGTAGGCGTAGGTTACAGAGCTCAGAAGCAGGGCAAGGTCCTGAATCTGAACCTTGGCCACAGCCACCCCGTTACTTTCGAGGATGGCAACGGCGTTACTTTCGAGACACCCGACTCTACAACGATCATTGTAAAGGGTATCGACAAGGAAGTTGTTGGTCAGATCGCTGCTGAAGTAAGAAGCAAGAGACCCCCCGAGCCTTACCTTGGCAAGGGTGTTAAGTATGCTGACGAGCATATTCGTCGCAAGGCCGGAAAGACCGGTAAATAATTGAAAGGAGTGGAATGTAATGGTTTCAAGAAAAGACAGTAACAAGGCTCGTCTCAAGAGACATCTGAGAGTAAGAGCTAAGATCTCCGGTACAACTCAGAGACCCCGTCTCGCAGTTTACCGTTCCAATGCCAACATCAGCGCACAGATCATCGACGATGTAAATGGCATCACATTGGTTTCCGCTTCCACCCTTGAAAAGGTCTTTGAGGGCATTGGCAGCAACAAGGAAGCAGCTAAGAAGATCGGCATGACAATTGCCGAGAGAGCAGCCGAAAAGGGTATTACCGAGGTAGTATTCGACAGAAGCGGCTATCTTTACCACGGACGTGTATCGGCACTGGCTGACGGCGCTCGCGAGGGCGGCCTGAAGTTCTGATTTGTCGGTTTGTACACTGTTCAAAACAATTATTAAAAGTTTGAACATTCTTTAAGGAGAAAAAACATGGCTAGAAATTTTGATCCGGCAACTCTTGACCTTCGTGAAGAGCTTGTCACATTAAACCGTGTTTCCAAGACCGTTAAAGGTGGTCGTATCGCAAGATTCGCAGCTATCATGGTAGTCGGTGACGGCAATGGTCACGTAGGCTACGGTCTCGGAAAGGCAGCCGAGGTTCCCGAAGCTATCCGCAAGGGAATTGAGGACGCAAAGAAAAATATGATCGAAGTATCCCTCAAGGGTACTACAATTCCTCACGAGGTTCTCGGTGAGTTCGGTGCAGGTAAGGTTCTTCTCAAGCCCGCCGCTCCCGGTACCGGTATCATCGCAGGTGGCGTGTGCAGAGCAGTGCTTGAGCTTGCGGGTATTTCCAATATCCGTGCTAAGTGCCTCCGCTCCAACAACCCCACAAACGTTGTTAAGGCAACATTTGAGGGTCTGAAGGCACTCCGTACAGCTGATGAGGTTGCAAAGCTTCGTGATATCCCCGTAGAGCAGATCAAGGGTTAAGGAGGAGACGGTATTATGAAAAAGGTAACACTTGTAAAGAGTATCATCGGCTCCAAGCCCAATCAGAAGGCTACTGCCGCATCTCTCGGTCTCCGTAAGGTCGGCGACAGCATCGTTCACGAGGACAACGCAGTTCTTGCAGGCAAGGTTAAAGTAATCTCGCACCTCGTTAAAGTAGAAAACGCATAAAGGAGGATTTAACTGATGAAACTGCATGAACTTTCTCCGGCTCCCGGTTCCGTCACCCCCGGTTTCCGTAAGGGTAGAGGTCCCGGCTCCGGTAACGGTAAGACCGCAGGTAAGGGTCACAAGGGCCAGAACGCTCGTAGCGGCGGTGGCGTAAGACCCGGATTTGAAGGCGGTCAGCTCCCTCTTTACAGAAAGCTTCCCAAGAGAGGCTTCAGCAACTATAAGTTCAAGACAACCTATGCAACCGTTAACGTTGAGGCTCTTAACCGCTTCGAGGACGGCGCAGTAGTTGATCTCGACGCACTTATGGCTGCAAGACTCGTTCGCCGTGAGCTTGACGGTGTCAAGATCCTCGGCCGTGGCGAGATCACAAAGAAATTAACTGTAAAGGCAACAGTCTTTTCTGCAAGTGCTAAGGAAAAGATAGAAGCAGCAGGTGGAAAGACTGAGGTGGTATAAATGTTACAGACGTTGAAGAATGCCTGGAAGATTCCGGAACTGAAAAAGAAGATCCTCTTCACACTTCTTATCGTCATCATTTATCGCATCGGTGCCAATATCCCCATGCCGTACGTAACGGACAACATTGCCCAGCTCGCACAGCAGACCTCCGGAACTATCTTCGAATTTCTGAATATGCTCTCCGGTGGTGCTTTTGCACAGGCAACTCTGTTTGCGCTCGGCGTAAGTCCTTACATTACAGCGTCCATCGTTATCCAGCTTCTTACCATCGCTATCCCTGCATTCGAAAGATGGTCCAAGGAAGGCGAAGAGGGTAAGAAGAAGCTTAACATGGCAACCAAGATCACAACGGTCATCCTGGCGCTGATAACCAGCTTTGGTTACTGCCGTCTCATGAGCTACTACGGCGTTCTTCCCGCAGAGCTTACTCTGTTCCAGGAAATCGTCGTAATCATGACCTACTGTGCAGGCGCTTCTATCGTAATGTGGATCGCTGACCTTATCAAGGGCAGAGGTATCGGTAACGGTATTTCCATTATCCTGTTTACTAACATTATTGCAGGAACACGTACAACCATCTCCCAGATGATCGGCATGGTAAGCACCAAGACGATTGGTTCTACCATCGGCGGTATCGCTCTGGTTGTTGCTTCTCTTGCGCTCACTCTCCTTATCGTTGTTGTTATCGTTATCCTCAACGACAGTGAGAGAAGAATCCCGATTCAGTACGCAAAGAGAGTTGTAGGCCGCAAGATGTACGGCGGTCAGGGAACTAACCTTCCCATTAAGCTGAACATGACGGGCGTTATGCCTATCATCTTCGCAAGCTCCATCGTTTCGATTCCCGCAACGATCGGACAGTTCTTCCCCAACAGTAGCTTCTGGAAGGGTGTAACGAATGTGTTTAACTTCGATAAACCCCTTTACATCCTGATCGAGTTCCTGCTTCTTATCGCGTTCGCTTACTTCTACGTTGCGATCTCTTTCAATCCCGTTGAAGTATCCAACAACATCAAGCAGCAGGGTGGTGCTATCCCCGGTATTCGTCCCGGCAAGCCCACTTCCGACTTTATCACCAGAGTTCTGAACAGAATTACGCTTATCGGTGCTCTCGTACTTGCGTTCATCTGCATCTTCCCCATGATTATCAGTGCGGCGACGGGCGGACAGTTCGCAAGCCTTGCATTCGGCGGTTCTTCCGTAATCATCGTTGTCGGTGTTGCGCTTGAGACCGTTCGTGAGCTTGAGGCACAGATGACCCTGCGTAACTATAAGGGCTTCCTTGATTGATAAGGAGAACATCACATGAATTTGATTTTAATGGGTGCCCCGGGTGCCGGTAAAGGTACACAGTCCGAGGTTATTTCAGAGAAGTTCAATATTCCTGCGATCTCTACCGGCGACATTCTTCGCGGTGCAATAAAAAACGAGACTGAACTGGGTAAGGTGGCAAAAAGCTACATGGACGCAGGTCAGCTCGTTCCCGATGAGGTCGTTATCGGTCTTATCAAGGACTATCTTGCAGGTGATGCTTGCAAAAACGGATTCATCCTCGATGGATTCCCTCGCAGCATCCCCCAGGCAGAAGCACTTGATGCGCTGGGCGTAAAAATCGATGCCGTTGTTACACTTGAAGTTCCGGATCAGGTTATCGTTGAGAGAATGAGCCAGAGACGTATGTGCCCCGATTGCGGTGCATCCTACCATCTGACCTTCAAGCCCTCAAAGGATAACAAGACCTGCGACAAGTGTGGAGCTGAGCTTTACATTCGTAAGGACGACGCTCCCGAAACAGTTCTCGCAAGACTGTCTACCTATCACGCTCAGACAGAGCCTCTGGAGGCATACTATGAAAAGAAGGGTATCCTCAAGAGAATCAACGGCGTGGGTGACGTCAGCGAGATCAGCAAATTAACTCTTAACGCTTTAAATAATCTCTGAGGCAGCTATGATACAGTTGAAAAATTCCGCTCAGATCAAGGTGATGCGAGAAGCGGGACGTATAACCGCTCAGGCTCTGCTGGTGGCGCGCGAAGCGATTCGCGAAGGCGTCAGTACCAAAGAGCTTGATACAAAAATACGCAACTTTATCGAAAGCTGCGGTGCAAAGCCCTCTTTCCTGGGTCTCTACGGATTCCCCGGAAGCGCTTGCATCAGCATAAATTCACAAGTCATTCATGGAATCCCTTCAAAGGACGTGATCCTGCAGGAGGGCGATATCGTAAAGATCGATCTCGGCGCCTGCTATAAGGGATTCCACGGTGACAGCGCAAGAACCTATCCCGTCGGACGCATTTCCCCCGAGGCGCAGGCTTTGATCGACGCTACGGAGGCAAGCTTCTGGCGTGGGGTCGAGCAATTTAAGGAGGGTAACAGAATAGGAGACATCGGTAATGCCGTTGAATCCTACGTTAGACCTCTTGGATATGAGGTTGTCAGACGCTATGTCGGTCACGGCATAGGTCACGATGTCCATGAATCTCCCGAGGTTCCCAATTTCGGAACTCCCGGAAGAGGTGCTCGGCTTTGCCGCGGCATGGTGTTGGCGATTGAGCCGATGATAAATGCAGGTACAGGCGACGTAAAAGAGTTAAAGGACGGTTGGACCGTTACCACAGCGGACGGTAAACTGTCGGCACACTACGAGAACACGGTGGCTCTCACCGAAAGCGGAATCGTCATTCTGACCGATCCCGATTGAGAGCGACTGAAACAATTTAAAACGAACAGGCTGATACAGCCGGGAGGTATTGATTTGCCAAAGGACGACGTTATTGAATTTGAAGGCGTTGTAGTTGAGGCTCTGCCCAACGCGACCTTCAAGGTTAAGCTTCCCAACGAGCACATCGTAACTGCTCACATTTCGGGTAAGCTTCGCATGAATTATATCCGCATTTTGCCCGGTGACAAGGTAACCGTTGAGGTTTCGGTTTACGACCTCGACAAGGGCCGCATCACTTGGCGAGCTAAGTAAAATAAGAAAGGCATGGTGCACAACAAATGAAAGTTAAGCCATCCGTAAAGAAGATTTGCGAGAAGTGCAAAATCATTAAGAGAAAAGGCCATGTTATGGTCATCTGCGAGAACCCCAAGCACAAGCAGAGACAGGGCTGATAAGTCCGATTTTCTCATCACAAAAAACTCAATAGAGAGGTGAAAAAAGAATGGCTCGTATAGCCGGTGTTGATATTCCGAATAACAAGCGCGTTGAAATCGCACTTACCTACATCTACGGTCTTGGTAGAAAGAGTGCAAGTGACATTCTTGCACAGACAGGTATCAATCCCGATACCCGTGCAAAGGACCTCACAGAAGCAGAGGTTGCAAAGCTTCGTGACGTGATCGAAAACCAGTACACCGTTGAGGGTGACCTCCGCCGTGAGGTGGCTCTGAACATCAAGAACATGGTAGAGATCAACTGCTACCGCGGTATCAGACACAGAAAGGGTCTGCCCGTAAGAGGTCAGAGAACAAAGACAAATGCGAGAACCAGAAAGGGTCCCGCTAAGACAATCGCAAATAAGAAGAAGTAAGGAGTGATTTTGACAGATGGCAAAGGCTGTTGCTAAGAAGGTAATCAAGAAGCGCCGCGAACGCAAGAACATTGAAAAGGGCGCTGTTCACATTCAGTCTACCTTCAATAATACAATCATCACCATCAGTGACGTTCAGGGTAACACAATTTCCTGGGCATCCGCAGGTGAACTTGGCTTCAAGGGTTCCAGAAAGTCCACTCCCTTTGCAGCTCAGTCTGCAGCAGAAACAGCTGCTAAGGCTGCAATGGAACACGGCCTGAAGACCGTTGAAGTATACGTTAAGGGCCCCGGTTCGGGACGTGAGTCCGCAATCCGTGCTCTTGAGGCTGTTGGTCTGAGCATTACGCTCATCAAGGACGTAACGCCCATCCCCCACAACGGTTGCAGACCGCCTAAGCGCAGACGCGTTTAATACAAAAGGAGGTAACCAGATATGGCAAGATATACAGGTCCTGCTTGCAAGCTCTGCCGCAGAGAGGGCACAAAGCTCTTCCTCAAGGGAGATCGTTGCTTGTCAGGTAAGTGCGCAATCGACCGCAGACACACTGCTCCCGGTCAGCATGGCGCAGCTAACAAGAAGGTAAGAGAGTACGGCATGCAGCTTCGTGAGAAGCAGAAGACGAGAAGATACTACGGCGTACTCGAAAAGCAGTTCAAGAACCTCTACAACGAGGCAGCAAGAGTTGATGGTATGACAGGTGAGAACCTCCTGATCCTCCTTGAGCGCCGTTTTGATAACGTTGTTTACAGAATGGGTCTTGCAGAGAGCCACAAGGAGGCTCGTCAGCTCGTTCGTCACGGTCACTTCACCGTAAACGGCAAGAAGCTCGACATCCCCTCCGCACTCATCAAGGCAGGCGACGTTGTAGAAATCAAGGAAACAAGCCGTTCCTCTGATAAGTTCAAGGGTCTCATTGAGAGCCTGGCTACAAAGACAGCTCCCAAGTGGCTTGAGGTTAACAAGGAAACAGGTAAGGCAAAGGTTGTTGCTCTTCCCGCACGTGAGGACATCGACTTCGACTTCAACGAGCAGCTTATCGTTGAGCTCTACTCCAAGTAATAACATCTCCGCTCATAGAGGCGAGATGTTATTGCTTGCCATGTGAGTATGTTTAAATTTCCCGATACAGAGATTTATCCCGAACATTTAAAATTTAAGGAGGGTTATATAGGAATGATTGAGATAGAGAAGCCTAATATTACGACCGCTGAATTGAGTGAAGATGGTAAAAGCGGCAAATTCATAGTTGAACCCCTGGAGCGTGGCTTTGGTATTACCCTTGGCAACTCCCTCCGTCGCGTTCTGCTCAGCTCTCTCCCCGGAGTTGCAGTTTCGAGCATCAAGATCGACGGCGTTCTTCATGAGTTTTCCACGGTTGCCGGCGTTAAGGAGGACGTAACTGAAATCGTTCTTAACGTAAAGGGCATTACCGCAAAGCTTCACACAAATACACCTAAGACGGTCATTATTGACGTTACCGGTGCGCGCGACGTTACCGCAGGTGACATCAAGCAGGACTCGGATATTGAGATCCTGAATCCCGATCTGCACATTGCCACCGTTGGCGAGGGCAGCAGATTCTATATGGAACTTGTATTTGAGCAGGGCAGAGGATATGTTTCTCAGGAGAAGAACAAGCAGATCCACAACAATCTGCTGGGCTCCGACATTTCCGCTCCTATCGGTACCATTTATACCGACTCAATTTACACCCCCGTATACAACGTAAGCTACGAGGTTGAGCCTACCCGTGTAGGAAGCAACTCTGATTTTGACAAGCTTACACTTGACGTTTTGACAAACGGTACTATTACTGCTAAAGAAGCGATCGCTCTTGGAGCCAAGATACTCAACGAGCATCTCAACCTCTTCGTGACTCTGTCCGAGGAGGCCGGCAACGCCGATATTATGGTGGAGAGAGAAGAAACTATCAAGGAAAAAGTTCTTGAGATGACCATTGAGGACCTTGACATGTCCGTTCGTAGCTTCAACTGCTTGAAGCGTGCGGGCATTGACACGGTAGAAGATCTCACAAACCGCACCGAGGAGGATATGATCAAGGTTCGTAACCTCGGTAAGAAGTCGCTTGAGGAAGTAATACAAAAACTCCATTCTCTCGGTCTCGACCTCAAGAAAGAGGAAGAGTAATTCCGAGCGGAATTAAACTTTTAGCTTAAAATATAGCAGAAGGAGGGAACAAAATGTCCGGAACAAGAAAGCTCGGCAGAACCACAGCTCACAGAAATGCAATGCTGAGAGGTATGGTAACTTATCTGCTGGAAAACGGAAGCATCGAGACAACACTTACAAGAGCTAAGGAAGTTCGCAGTGTTGCCGAAAAGATGATCACTCTCGGCAAGAAGAACACTCTTGCAAGCCGTCGTGCGGCACTTGCATACATCACAAAGGAAGACGTTGTAACAAAGCTGTTCAGCGAGATCGCTCCTAAGTATGCAGAGCGTAACGGTGGTTACACACAGATCTTCAAGCTTGGTCCCCGTAGAGGAGACGCAGCTGAAATGGCTATTATCAAGCTCATCGAGGACTGATTTTAGCACATAACAAAAAAGCAAGCCTTCGGGCTTGCTTTTTTGTTATTAGTTTGCGGCGGGGAAATGCGGGGAACTTTTGGAAAAGTCCCCCGCACACCTCAAACCTTTCAAAAAGGAATTAAGGACAGACGAAATATTTCTACAAACTTAAAAACGATGGCTGAACACCATCGTTTTTTGAAGATTTATACGCTTTGGAGTTTAACTCTTGCCTCAATATTGACCTTTCCGTCACGGCGAAGAGAACGGACGTAATATGCGCTGTCGGACTGTCCTACAAGGAAGGTCAGCTCCTCACCAAGCTCTGCCTGATTTACAAAGCTGATGGAAAATTCGCTTACCCTTTTGCCTTCAAGAGAGGGAAGCATGTCGCAGATGAGGTTGGGGTAACGGGTGTTGGTCAGGTGCATATTGTAGTCAATATCGCTGTATCTGACCGTGTGCCGTCCTGCTTCGCAAAGCTCCATATCCCGAGGGAAAGGGAATCGGGTGGGTGCGGAGATCTCAATGGGATCCTCAAATGGCATTCCGAAATCGGTGTCGGAGAATCGGATAGGCTTCATTTCCTTTGTGTCAAGAAGCGTCCAGACCGAAATGGCCTCGGCTACAACTTCATCGCCTCTCACAAGCTGATAACAGCGGTTAAACATAAGTCCTCTGGAGTCGTTTGTGGGCGTGGAGCGGGCGCAGATAACGTCGCCTTCGTTTATCTTGCTGTAAACGCTGATGGCGATACGCGTGATCCAAAGACCCAGATTTTTCTCGGTCCGCATAGTCTTTATATTATTGCCTGCCTCGTCAAACTGCCCGTAAGCCGCTTCCTGCATAAGAGTAAGCAGGCGGGAAGGGTAGAGGTTGCCGTTTATATCAATTTCATGTATTGAAATTTTATGAGGTGCGGTCGTATACATATCTGCTCCTTTGAAAAGAGTAAATTTCGGGGCCGCCGTTTTGCGGCAGCCCCGGAGTAATAGATAAAGTCGTTATCAGAGAGTTCCGGAAGAACCGAGAACGTTCTTGATCTTGTGCTGAACC
>JAZODH010000071.1:0-35782 GCA_045596925.1 Eubacteriales bacterium | reverse complement strand
AGCTGTACGGCGAGGAGAGCGGACAGGAGCCTGTGGACATTCTTCTGTCTCAGGAGGATATTTTGCGCGCTGGGGCACAGATAATACCTGTGGCGAAGCGACAAGCGGCGGGAAAGCCGATATCGGCGCTTCTTGACCGCGCGGGCGTTTCGGTAGAAACGGCTAAGATCGAGGGCGGAATGATAATACGCATCGGCGATCTCGATATCAACTGCGCAGTCGAAGCTCTGATCGAGTCTGCAAAAGAAAGACTTGAAGGGGACGTTGCAAGGATCCTGTTCGGATAAGCCTTGTCACCCCTAAAATTCAAAAGAAAGCTGATAAAAATGAGTATAAAGGACAAATCGACCGAATATATGTATATCTCCGCCCGAGTGCGCGCCATCGAGGCGACCATGCCGGGCAGAGAAATGATCGGGCGCATGATCGAAGCGCAGAACACAGAATCTGCGGCGGCGGTGGCGCTTGAGAGCGGTATTCTCGGCTCGGCAGAGGAGGCAAAGGATCCCGACCGATTGGACGAGGTGCTCTCAAGGCGGCTGAAGGATGCCCTTGACGTGGTTGAAAGTGATGAAGGTGGACGGAGAGTTACTCCCATTATCCGACTTGCCTACGACTGCGCCAACATAAAGGCGGCTCTGCGGTGTATTCCCAGCGGAATTGATTTCTCCGACCTGCTTTTTGACGTGGGAAGTCTTCCTGTCGAGCGTTACGGAGAAATGGCTGAAAGCGGAGACTTTTCTTCCCTTTCAAAGAACCTGGCGCAAGCGGCACAAAAGGCAAAGACAGACTATGCCACTACCTGCGATCCGCTGAAGATCGACCTGCCCCTTGACCGCGCCTGCTTTGCTGATATGCTCAGCGCGGCGGAAAAGACGGACGACGGCTTTACCGTAGATTTCGTTAAGACGAAGATCGACATGACTAACGTGATGATGTTGGTCCGTATTATCGGCATGGGCAAAAACGGTCTGACACAGGGACTGCTCTCGGATGCTCTGATCGACGGCGGCTATATTGGCGTTGAGACGCTGAGGGAAGCGGCAGATCAGGAGGAAAGCGAGCTTATGGACAAAATTTCCGGTCTTGTCTCTGCCAGATATCCTCGCATAGCCGAGGCACTTGGGTCAGGCACGGAAAATTTCGAGAACGAATGTGACAGCCTCATTGAGGCAAAGCTGCAGGAGGCAAGATATATCCCCTTCGGTATTCCGATCGTGCTTACCTTCCTTTGCAAGCTCGAATATGAGATCAAAAACGTCCGCATAATTTTAGCGGGCAAGGCGGCGGGACTTTCACCCGAAAGGATCGCCCGGAGAGTGAGGGGAAGCTATGTATAAGATAGCAGTTATAGGCGACCGTGACAGTGTTCTCGGCTATATGGCACTGGGCTTTGCGGCACGTCCCGTATCCGATCCCGGCGAGGCGGCGTCGGCTCTTCACGCGCTTGCGCGCACAGGCGACATCGGTGTGATATTTATTACCGAGGACATTGCCTGTCAGATCGAAGAGGATATTGCAAAATACAAGGACAAGCTTACCCCCGCCATAGTGCCGATCCCCGGACGGCAGGGCAGCACAGGCTACGGAATGGCCAACCTCAAAAACGCCGCTCTGCGCGCTACGGGTTCCAACGTATTGTTTGATTAAACTATCGTATAACATTGAAATTTAAGGAGATTTTCCAAATGGAAAATGTAACAGGAAAGATACTTAAGGTCTCGGGTCCTCTGGTCATCGCCGAGGGCATGAGAGAGGCAAATATGTTCGACGTTGTAAGAGTCGGAGAGAAAAAGCTGATCGGAGAGATCATCGAGATGCACGGGGACCGTGCGTCAATTCAGGTCTACGAGGAGACTGCGGGTCTGGGACGCGGTGATATAGTTGTATCTACCGGCGCGCCTCTTTCGGTTGAGCTTGGCCCCGGTCTGATAAAGAATATTTACGACGGTATCCAGCGACCGCTGGAGACCCTTTGTGCAAAGTTCGGCTCCAATATCGAAAAGGGTATTGACGAGCCGGCTCTCGACCGCGATCGTATGTGGGAATTTGAGCCTGCAAAGGGCGCCGGAGAGCGCGTTGTGGAGGGTGAGGTCCTGGGCTACGTTCAGGAGACCGACGTTATCCGTCACAAGATCATGGTTCCTCCCGGAAAGAGCGGAATCCTGGTGACCATTTCAAGCGGAAAATTCAGAGTTACCGATTCCATCGGTAAAATAAAGGTGGACGGCGGCGACGTTGAGCCTCTGACTTTGATTCAGAAGTGGCCCGTTCGTGTTTCCCGTCCTTATAAAGAGAAGCTGCCTCCTGCAGAGCCTATGATCACGGGTCAGCGCTCCATCGACGCGCTTTTCCCCATTGCAAAGGGCGGTACAGCTTGTGTTCCCGGACCTTTCGGAAGCGGAAAGACGGTAGTTCAGCATCAGCTTGCAAAATGGAGTGACGTTGACCTTGTTGTCTACATCGGTTGCGGCGAGCGCGGAAACGAAATGACAGACGTTCTGCGCGAATTCCCCGAGCTGACCGACCCCAGAACGGGCAAATCCTTAATGGACAGAACCGTTCTTATTGCCAACACCTCGGATATGCCCGTTGCGGCTCGTGAGGCGTCTATTTACACGGGTATCACCATCGCGGAATATTACCGCGACATGGGTTACAGCGTGGCTGTTATTGCCGACTCCACCTCCCGTTGGGCAGAGGCTCTGCGCGAGATGTCGGGTCGACTTGAGGAAATGCCCGGTGAGGAGGGTTATCCCGCCTACCTTACCTCCCGTCTCGCTCAGTTCTACGAGCGTGCGGGTAAAGTTGTCTGCCTTGGTGAGGACGGACGAATCGGAACACTTTCCGCTATCGGTGCCGTATCCCCTCAGGGCGGTGACATTTCCGAGCCTGTAACTCAGGCGACCCTCCGTATCGTTAAAGTTTTCTGGGGACTTGATTCCTCCCTTGCATACCGCCGTCACTTCCCCGCTATCAACTGGCTCAATTCTTACTCGCTCTACCGCGACAGGCTTGATTCCTGGTTTGCCGAAAACGTTTCTTCCGATTGGATGACGCTGACAGGACGCAGCCTGAAGATACTTCAGGTGGAAAACGAGCTTGAGGAGATCGTAAAGCTGGTCGGTCTTGATGCTCTGTCTCCTGAGGACAGACTGACACTTGAAGTTGCGCGCTCGGTGCGTGAGGACTTCCTGCAGCAGTTCGCATTTGACGACGTGGACGGCTACACGCCCCTTGACAAGCAGTATGAGCTGCTCCGTCTGGTCTTCGTATTTGAGGACAAGGCAAAGGAGGCAATCGAGGCAGGTGCGGATATAAACGATATTGCAACTCTTCCCGTCCGTGAAAGGATCGGACGTGCAAAGGCTGTTCCCACGGCTGTTTACAAGGAAGAATTTAAGAAGATAGAAGCCGAGATCACACAGCAGCTTGACGAGGCTGTGAGACGTGCAAACGAAGCGTAAAGGAGGACGGAACATGATAAGAGAATATAAAACCATCGAAGAAGTTGCCGGCCCTTTGATGCTTGTGCGTCAAGTTGACGGCGTAAAATACGACGAGCTGGGCGAGATCCAGCTGCCAAACGGCGACGTGAGACGTTGCAGAGTTCTTGAAGTAAACGGACGAGACGTTCTCGTTCAGCTTTTTGAAAGCTCGGCGGGTCTGAATCTTGCCGAGAGCAAAGTTCGCTTCACGGGACACGGCGTTCAGCTTCCCGTATCTCAGAATATGCTGGGACGAGTTTTCAGCGGCATGGGCGAGCCTATCGACGGCGGCGCAAAGATCATTGCCGACAAAAAACTGGACATTAACGGTACTCCTATCAACCCCGCCGCGAGAATCTACCCCTCCGAGTTCATTCAGACGGGTATTTCGACCATCGACGGTCTGAACACCTTGGTGCGCGGACAGAAGCTTCCCATCTTCTCAGGCTCCGGTATGCCTCACGCAAACCTGGCGGCACAGATCGCAAGACAGGCGAAGGTAAGAGGTACAGACGGTAAATTCGCCGTTGTATTTGCCGCTATCGGTATCACATTTGAGGAAGCGGACTTCTTCATTTCCGACTTTAAGAAGACGGGCGCTATCGACCGTACCGTCCTCTTTATAAACCTTGCGTCCGACCCTGCCATCGAGCGTATTTCAACGCCCCGTATGGCTTTGACCGCCGCAGAATATCTGGCATTTGAGTGCGATATGCACGTGCTTGTAATCATGACCGATATTACCAACTACGCAGAGGCTCTGCGCGAGGTCTCGGCGGCAAGAAAGGAAGTCCCCGGCAGACGTGGATATCCCGGATACCTTTACACAGACCTTGCTACCATGTACGAGCGTGCGGGCAGAAAAGCGGGAAGCGAGGGATCTATCACTATGATCCCGTTCCTGACCATGCCCGAGGACGACAAGACCCACCCCATTCCCGACCTTACAGGCTACATTACCGAGGGACAGATCATTCTTTCCCGTGAAATGTACCGCAAGGGCTATATGCCTCCCGTTGACGTTCTTCCCTCCCTGTCCCGTCTCAAGGACAAGGGTATCGGCGAGGGCAAAACGAGAGAAGACCATTCGGGAACGCTGAACCAGCTTTTCTCCTCTTATGCAAGAGGAAAGGAAGCAAAAGAGCTTATGGTAGTTCTGGGCGAGGCGGCGTTGTCCCCTGTTGACCGTCTGTACGCACAGTTCGCGGACGCATTTGAAGCCGAGTACATCAACCAGAGCTTCTATGAGAATCGCACGATCGAGGAGACCCTCGACCTTGGCTGGAAGCTGCTTTCTATGCTTCCCAGATCCGAGATGAAGCGTATCAAGCCCGAGCTTGTTGAAAAATATTGGCAGGGAAAATAAGATTTTTAGTGCATTTGAGCCACGGAGGAGATAAAAATGGCTGAGATTCGTGTGAATCCGACCCGAATGGAGCTGAAAAAGCTCCAGGTCAGACTGCTCACCTCACGCAGAGGTCATAAACTGCTAAAAGATAAGCGGGACGAGCTTATGAGGCAGTTTCTCGACATTGTCCGCGAGGACAAGATCTTGCGCGAGCGCGTTGAGAGAAAATTATCTGAATATTATGCCGATTTTTTGGTGGCGGCGGCCGTTTCTTCTCCGAAAATGCTGAAAGGAGCGCTTATTTTGCCCCGCAGAGAGGGAAGCGTTGAGGTGTCGCAAAAGAACGTCATGAGCGTTATGGTGCCCGAGTTCAAGCTGGACGTGAGAGGATCGGGAGACAGTATAAATTACGGTCTTGCTTTTACCACCGCGGAGCTTGACGGAGCAATCGGCGCTTTGGGCGAGGTCCTTGAGGATATGGTAAGACTTGCGGAGCTTGAAAAGACAGCACAGCTTATGGCTCAGGAGATCGAGCAGACCAGACGCCGCGTAAACGCGCTGGAGCACATCATGATCCCCCGATATGAAGCCGGCATAAAGTCCATCAAGATGAAGCTTGAGGAAAACGAGAGAGGCAACCTGACCCGATTGATGAAGGTCAAGGACATGATGGTAAAAGCACAAATTCAGAACCAGTAACAAAAAAGGTGGGACGAAGGTCCCACCTTTTTTATATAAAATTATTGAATGTTTTGGTCAAGCTTTTTTAAAAGCTTGCGCGGTGGAGGCGGCGTAAGCCTCCTCGCCGTCCGCAGACGGCGAAATTTTCCTTTTTCGGCGTTTCTTTTTGCCAAGCTTTTTCTTTGCGCCTTTTGCCGCCAAAGAAAAAGCGAGCATTTCTCGTCCGCTTTCGGACAGTAAATCCCCCGCGGAGAACCGCGGGGGATATTGATGAAATTGAAGTATCTTATTTAATCCCAAGCATCGCCGAAATCTATTTCCAAATCTCCTGTGTTGGTGATGGCGATTCCGTTAATTGCGATCTTGTTTTCGGCAAATTGGTCGTTTGTGAGATTTGCTCTTATTGCGCTTTCGCCCGCAGATCCTTCCTTTACCTTAATGTTGACGTTAGTTGTACTGCTGTAAGGATTGGAAGTTCCTGCTCCCGACACAGCGGAAGCCAGGCAGCCTACGCTGGAAAGGGTCGTTTCATCGGGGCAGATGAGAGTGTTGATAAGAGCCGCATTCTTCAGCATGTCTGCGTTGATAGTAAGCAAGGGTGCGCCGCTGAGATCGATAACTCCCTTTTCGGGCATCGCACTTCCGTCTACCCAAACTCTTTCAAGCTTTTTGCAGTTCTTAAAGGATGCGTATGCATTTCTGAGCGGTACACCTGCAGGGAGCTTGATGTTGACCGCAGAGCTGCACTCGGTGAACGCCCGGTTCATGGTCGTTATCGTATCAAGTGCAGAAAGGTCAATTACGTCTTCCGCAATCTCACCTCCCGCGGTGTAAGCGGTGGTAAGGTTGGTGCAACCGTGGAATGCGCCCGTGTACAGGGTCTTGAAATCCTTGGGCATAACCAGGGTCTTGACCGTGGGCATATAAGCAAGAGAATAGGTGTTCGTGCCAGTGATTCCGCTGTCAATAACCAAAGTCGTTACAAGAGCCGCGTCGGCAGAAGCAAGAGTTGGAGACAGGGTTTCGAGTGCGGGATAGTTCTTGCCGTTTTCTGCGCCGTTAAAGCGGGAATCGAAGGGCTGGAATACCGTGTATCCGTTGCCTGCGTCACTGTAGGTGAGTCTGGGCAGAGTGGTAGGTTCTGCACCGTCAGCCAGACGGTAAGTCGCGATGTACTCGTTGCCGTACTCGATCAGAGACCAAACGATTCCGCTCTCTGTGGGAGTTTCGTTTCCGGGGAAGTAGTTAAGGCCTCCGTTTATATCGGTGGCGGGAGTGGTAAGTTCCTCATCTGTGTACCAGGTGTAAGTGTAGTAAGGAACGTCAAGGTACTTAAATCCACCGACCGTTACCGCGCCTGTCTTGAGAACAGACCAGATGACAGTGTCGAAATCGGGAGCAAGGGCAGAGTTTACAACACCCATCTTATAAGCTGCCGCGGTCACGTCGTAAAGGCTTCTTTCGCCCTGCCCAAGGGAGTCGGTGTAATGAACGAACTCAAGCGTTTCATTTCCGCTTGCATCTACCCATTTAGCGTAAGCGCAGATGTATACGTCGTCCTTGTAATTTGCCTCGGGAATGCCCGTGAGGGTCACGCAATAGGTGTAAACGCCGTCCTCGACGCTCAGGTACTTGTTGCGTCCCTTCTGCACGCCGTCAACCATCTTGTGAACGGGAATATACTTGACTTTTGTGGAAGTTCCTGCAACGCCAAGGTCATACATTGCCTTCTCGTCGCCGCCGCACAATGTCTCGAAGTTATCGCTTGACATCATAAGTGCGCCGTACTCGGAGAGGGTGAGACCGTTTGAAGCATAGTAAGGAATGAGATTTGAATTAAAGGAGAAGATAGAGCGCAGACCCGTGTAGTCCTCGGTTCTGACCGAGAAGCCGTCAGCAGAAAGGGCGTTTGTGCTGTCGCCGATCGCAACTACGGTAACGTTGGTAATGCCCGCAGTATTGAGAGCCGCGTCCACTATTGCCTTGTCGTCCGTTGTTATTACGGAAATGACAATATCATTGCCGCTGAAAGCGTTGCTTCCGAGGGCGAGAGAAGACACGGCGCACTGAACGTTGATGCGCTCAAGCTTGTTGCAGTTCTTGAAGTTGTTTGCACCGATAGAAGTGAAAGCCGCTGTGGCGGGAACGGTAACGGTCTTAAGACCTATGCAGCCTTCGAACATATTTGCGCCTGCAATGGTGTTCGTTACTACTTCGGTAACCGAAGTACAGTTGTAGAGCATATAGTTCCAATAGCTGCTTGCGCTGAAGTTAGTAAAGCCTGTAAGGTCAACTACGCCGTCCTTATAGGTAGTTGCGGTGAACTTACCTTCGTTGTCGAAGGAGCCGTGACCAAGAGACTTGAGCGAGGTCATACCGACCACAACGCTCGTACTCTTTTCTCCGCCCCAGGAGCAGCCGTTAAGTCTCGTGTCATACTTGGCTGTCTGAGCAACGGTGAGAAGGGAGGTGACGTATCCGAAACCGCTGAACTGTGAACCGCCCGTTCCGTAACGGAACTCAATGTCCTTGATGTTCAGATTGTTCTGCGCAGCCCAGTATGCGATGAACCAGGTGTTGCCCACGGCGTTTGTATTCTGAGATGGGCTTGCGGTATGCTTTCCGTATTCGGCAATGATCTTATTGGTCGTAACATAAACCAGCTTCTTCAACTCCGCGTTATAATATACGTTGGCACCGTTCTGGTAGTAAAGGGACGGAGTGAAGCCTTCAGCCACCGTTGCTTTTGCCTGTGTATCCGTACCGATCTGAACGTATCCGGTTTCAGGAGGCTGAGCGTCCTGGTCAACGGTGTATCCGTCGATATCGGTATAGCCGGACTTTGTAAATTCGCCGTTGTTGTTGGGAATGCCCGCAGGCTCTACCAGCTCATAGGTACGGAGGACCTGAGTCGGATTTTCGGGATATGTAGGCTGATAGCCGTGTGTACCCGACTGAACCCAGGTGATGGCACCTATGTAGTCTTTTACGTCCTTCTTGGAGTTAACCAGATTATTCCAGATAGAGATAACACCCGTAGGTACGCAGGATTTGTCAACAAGTCTTGCGGTGATCGTAACAGTAGCTTCTACACGTGCGGCGAGGAACGCGGTGTCACAGTATCTGATACCCTCGCCGATAGTGGGGCGAGAAGCACCCTGAAGTCTCGCTGTGTCTGTGCTGATATGAGTATCGCCCATCCAAGGGATGTTCGCGCTAACCGTGTCAACGTCGTGGTCAAGAGCCGCAACGCCGATAGCCTGGAAGCCACCCTGGGAGCCGCCGGAGGTAGTGATCTGGCCGTTGTAAAGTCCCTTCCAGTATTCCATTTCCGCGAGGAGCTCGGTCTTCGTCATGCCTTTGATGACTGTCTCATCGGTGATAAGAGAGGCCGCACCCTCAGGTCCGAACGCCTGCTTTGCAAAGCGGAGCATCTGCAGGTCGCGCAGGAGCAGATTTGCAAAGTAGCAGGTATCGATGGCAGAGTTGTCTGTCGCGTCCTTGCCGTAGCTCGCGCCACCTTTGATATAGGAAGCGTACTTTGATTTGTATGTATCAGCCGATGCCGCATTCTCGTTGTTGAGAAGAACGACGGAGTGAGTTGCCATGTTGATGCCGATGTTGCCTGTACTCGTGGAAGGCGTAGCGGTATTGATACCGTAACCCTGGTAGCCCTGAGAGAAGGACATTGTGCCGTCGCTCTTGCCTGTGGGAACGGTGATATAAGCAACCGCCCAGGTAGCGCCTGCCTGGTTTCCGATGCTGTCGCTGATAAGAACGTCGCCGCTGTTGCCGGGACACTCAATGTACACGGCGTAAACGTCTCTGTTCGTAACGGAAGAAAGATTCTGCAGAGAGCTTCCGCTGTAATACTTTGTAACCTTGTCGATACGGACGATCTTAGGAGCGACCGCATAAAGATCCTTAAGACGGTCATCCCAAACCGTGTCGAAATCGGCAGGCTCGGGCATAACGGTGGTGATCTCCTCGTAGTTTACGAGAATACCTGCGCCCAGAGTGTATGCGCGGTCGTTGTTGGGTGTTTCAGCCCACCTTGTCGTGCCGTCGGCAGAGTAAATGCTGCCCTCAAGTCTCATGTAACCGGGGATAGAAATTACGTTCTCGGTGAGGGAGAACACTCCGTTTGCATCGGGTCTGAGAGTATATTCCTTGCGGAACTTTTCAACGCCCTGCGCGGTATTTCCGTCTCCTTCAAGCCAACACTTGATCATAGGAACGGAAACGTGAACGTTGTCAGCGTAAACCTTCATTGTGAAGGTAACTGTGTCACCTATGCGGTAACTTAAGGGAGCCTTGTCGGTAGTGACTCGGACTTCGATGTTCGAATATCCCGCAACAGAGGTGATAAGCTCGGGAGCAGTATCAGCCGCCGCGGAGGGAAATACGAACATGGGTACTATCATCGCCAAAGAAAGGGCGAATGAGAGTATCTTTCTTGTGATGTTTTTCATAATATCCTCCTAAAATAGACATACAAATACATTATACCTCAAAAGCCTGCCCGATGTCAACGAGAAAGAGGAGTGATTTTTCATTTTTGTAGCATTGAACAATCACAGAAGAAAAAATATGTCAAAAGCAACAAAAAGCCTCCCTTGAAAGGGAGGCAGTGGCTTATAAATATCGGTAGGGGACGACGACCCGTGAAATCGGGTGGATATGAAATCCGCCCCCTATCCGGTGAATAAACGATTTGTTCCAACTCGTAGGGGACGACGTCCTCGGCGTCCCGAGAACAAAAAGTTCGAATTTGATTTGATGGGTACACGGTTTGCGTATCGTGTTGATTTTTCATATCTAAAAGTGCTTTCGCGGATATTCGGGTCGCCGAGGACGTCGCCCCCTACGGGCATAGACCAAAACGTTCGCTTCGTTGGTAGGGGAGGGGCTTGCTCCTCCCGAAGGCAAACGGGTCGAGAACATCGACCCCTACAGTTTTCATTTATGATACCCCGTTCCTCGGAGAATGCTCAGAGAACGGTAGATTATCTCGCTCATCATAACGCGCATGAGCTGATGGGGAAACGTGAGCTTCGATACGGACAGGCGCAGGTCGCAGGCGGATTTTACCGCGTCGGACAGCCCGTGAGACGAGCCGATGATAAAGCAAATCTCGCCGTGAGTGGAACTGATGCGGTCGATCTGCGCCGCCAATTCCTCGGAGGAAAACTGTTTTCCCTCAACGCACATGGCGATCTTGTAAGATTTTTGCGGAACGGCGGCAAGGATCGCCTTTGCCTCCTTTGAGAGAACCGTTTCGATCTCGCCTGCCGAGGGCCTGTCGGGGACACGCTCTTCCTTGAGCTGTACAACCTCTATTTTGCAAAAGCCTCCCAGCCGCTTCAAATATTCGGCCTCTGCAGCGCGGAAGAAATCCTCTTTCAGATTCCCCACCACTACAATCTTGACAGACAGCATTATCCTACCTCCAAAAAATAAAACGCCGTTTTATGGGCGCGAAAAACCAATTTCCATTTTACCATAGGGAAAGGGAAAAATCAACCCCAAACGGGAAAATAAAGTTAATAAAATTTCTCTCAAAAGCCTTGACAAAAAAGCCTGCCGTGGTACAATACACGCGAGGAGCAAAGGACGGACTTTTTTGCTCCGAAAACAAATAAAAAAGCGGTTTACTCCATCATTTTGGGAGGAAAAGCCAAGCGGAGGTACGGTATGGAAACGTATGACGTAAAACGCAAAGCCACCGAAGAGAAGACCGAGGCCAAGGAAACCATCACGGAGAGGTTTTTCGGCACGGTCAACGGGGAAAGAAAACCCCTGCCCGACTACGAGCCACTGTTCACCGAGAGGCCCGAAAAGCTCAAGAGCGGTGCGGATATCGTAAAACGACTTCTGTTTTCAAACGCGCCCAAGATCCTCGTTTCGCTGTTGCTCTATGTTATTAAAAACTCTCCCCAGTGGATAATGCCTCTGATCGTTGCCAATGTCATCAACGCCCTGACGGGCGCCAACACAAAAACGGCGCTCATCGTAAACGCACTCGTCCTTGCGTTCACCATGGTGATCCACATTCCCGCCCACGTTTTTTATTCCCGCTATACCGACGGAATGCTCCGCAATATTTCTGCGGGGCTCCGATGCACTCTTATAAGAAAGCTCCAGCATCTTTCGATCTCTTTCCATCGCGAGATCGAGAGCGGTAAGGTTCAGTCAAAGTTCTTAAACGACATCACCGCTATCGAAACTCTGATGAATCAGATCCTCAAGAGCATTTTGCCGAATTTTTCGACGATGCTCATATATATCGGACTTGTTATCTATAAAAGCCCTCTGGTTTCCTTGTTCTTTTTGGCGGTAATACCCGTAAACGTGCTGTTTATGCGAATCTTCCGCAAGAGTATGAGGGAAAAGAACAGTCGGATCCGCCACGAGCGTGAGTCAATGTCCGCTCAGCTTACCGACATGCTCAATATGCTGCCCGTGACCAAGGCTCACGGCCTTGAGGACGAGGAGATAACAAAGCTTGAGCGCACCGTAAAATCCTTCCGTTCACGGGCACTTGAATATGACTTTATCAATTCGGTCTTCGGCTCCACCAGCTGGCTTATCAGCCAGATCTTCAACGCACTTTGCCTGTTCTTTACGGCGTTCCTTGCAATGCGCGGAATAGGCGGTGTGGGAATCGGCGATATCGTTCTTTTCCACGGATATTTCAGCACCGTGACGGGTACGGTAAATCAGCTTGTGAACGTCTTTCCCGAGCTTACAAAGGGAGTTGAGTCCACCCGCTCTTTGGGCGAGGTCATCCTGTCTAAGGACGTTGAGGACAGCCGTGACAAGATCAAGCTCCGCTACGTCCACGGACATCTGAAGTTCGAGGACGTCTGCTTCCGCTATCCCGGTGCCGAGCAGGATACCATTCACGATTTCAATCTGCATGTTCAGCCGGGCGAGTGTATAGCGTTTGTCGGCTCCTCGGGATCGGGAAAATCCACCATCATGAACATGATAATCGGCTTCCTCATGCCCAGGTCGGGAAAGCTTCTGGTGGACGGAAAGCCTATCGAATCCCTGTCCCTCAGCGATTACCGTCACTTCGTTTCGGTGGTTCCTCAGAACAGTATTCTGATGGCGGGAACCATTCGCGACAACATCACCTACGGAATGCCCGGAATCAGCGAGGAGCGAATCAGGCAGGCGGTTGAGATGGCGAACTTAAACGAATTTCTCGCAGATCTGCCGAACGGGCTTGACACCGTGGTAGGAGAGCACGGCGACAAGCTCTCGGGCGGTCAGAAGCAGAGAATTTGCATTGCCCGCGCCCTTATACGCGACCCCAAGATTCTTATCCTTGACGAGGCAACGTCGGCACTTGACAATATTTCCGAGTTCCACGTTCAAAAGGCAATTTCCTCTCTGATAAAGGGAAGAACGACCTTCATCGTGGCCCACAGACTGTCCACCATTCGCGATGCCGACCGCATCGTGGTAATGGAAAACGGAACGCCCGTTGAAATAGGCTCTTATGATGAGCTTATGGAAAAGAAGGGCAAGTTCTACGAGCTTAAATCCCTCTCCGACATGAATGTGGAGGATGTGGAAGAATAAAACGCCAAAAGCCCCTCTGCCGAGGGGCTTTTGGGTTTATGGTTCGCCTATGACGGGAAAACTGTTGACAATTTTCTTTTAAAGGGGTAAAATATTTCTGAAAACGTCGAAAGGAGAAGCCCTTTGAAAAAAACGAAATTCGTTGACAGAACCATATTTTTTGCGTCGCTTTTTATGGTGACAAACTATATACTTTATCTTTTCAAGCAGTTTATCTGGAGTGAGGGATTTTTGCCCGTGCTTATCTGCGTGCTGGTCATCACTCTGCTTCCGCTCATGATAATTCTCTATAAAAAAGGTGTTTTTGAAAAACTGCCGAAAAAGCTGTTTGCGGTCCTAAAGGGAATCTGGTGCTTCGGGCTTTGCTTTTACGTTGCTTCTTTCCTGTTTTTGTGCGGATTTATTGCCTTTAACAGCGTAAACGAAACGCCCGCCGAAGAACTGCCCGAAAAGACTGTCTTCGTGACCCTTGGAGCTAAGGTCTCGGCGGACAAAAGCCCCGGAATCGTTCTGCGCCGACGGCTCAACCGCACGGCAGAGTTGATGGAAAAGTGCCCCGAAGCCCTTTGCATCGTAAGCGGAGGGCAGGGAGGCGACGAGCCGATCTCCGAGGCACAATGTATGCGGGATTTCCTTGTTTCAAAGGGGATCTCGGCCGACCGCATCATTATGGAGGACAAAGCCACCGATACCATCGAAAACCTGCGGTATTCTACAGCTTTGATCGAGCAAAAAGGTCTGACCGACTACCAAATGGCGGTCATAACCTCAAAATTCCACACCCCCAGAGCACAGTTCCTCTGCTCACGCATGGGTATCGACGCAACCTTTTACGGCGCGCCCGATTCCACTCCGTTTATGCTCTACATAACCCTTGTGCGGGAGTATATGTCCTACTGCAAGCTCTTTTTGTGGGGACGTTGAAAACTCTTGACACAGAATACAAAGAAGTGTATAATGTATCTATGCTAAAGAAAGGACTGATTTTTAGTTATGGCAGAAATTTTTGAAAAGTCGGACAAGCGCACCCACTATTGCGGTGAGCTTTCCGAAAACGATATAGGAAAGAGAGTATCCGTTCTGGGCTGGACTCAGAGACAGAGAGACCTGGGCGGTCTTATCTTCATTGACCTGAGAGACAGAACGGGTATAGTTCAGCTTGCATTTGACGACGATACGGACAGAGCGATCTTTGACAAGGCTTTCGGTATCCGCGCAGAGTACGTCCTCGGCGCCGAGGGCGTGGTACGCGCAAGATCCTCTGTGAACCCCAATATCCCTACGGGTATGGTGGAGATCGCAGTTGATAAGCTCAAGATCTTCTCCGCGGCGCAGACACCTCCTTTCGAGGTTGGTACGGGCAAGAAGGTGGGCGACGACGTTGCGCTTCGCCACCGTTACCTTGATCTCAGACGTCCCGAGCTGCAGAACAATATCCGTATGCGCCACGAGATCGCACGGGTGGCGCGCGAGTATTACTATGAGAACGGCTTCTATGAAATAGAGACGCCTATGCTCATCAAGCCCACACCCGAAGGCGCACGTGACTACGTAGTACCTTCCCGAATCCACCCCGGCTGTATGTATGCGCTTCCTCAGTCTCCTCAGATCTACAAGCAGCTTCTGATGCTTTCCGGCTTTGACCGCTACATTCAGATCGCCCGTTGCTTCCGCGACGAGGACTTGAGAGCCGACCGTCAGCCCGAATTTACACAGATCGACCTTGAGATGTCCTTTGCAACACAAGAGGACATTATGGAGATGAACGAGGGCTTTATCAAGCGTTGCTTTAAGGAAGTTCTCGGCATCGACATCGAAACTCCCATGCGCCGCATGACCTTTGCCCAGGCAATGGACAATTACGGAAGCGATAAGCCTGATACCCGTTACGATATGATGATCAAGGATATTTCCGAGAATGTCAAGTCCTGCGGCTTTGGCGTATTTACCGACGCTATTGCAAACGGCGGAAGCGTCCGCGCTATCGTTGCCGAGGATGCGGCTGCAACCCTTACCCGTAAGGAGATAGACAAGCTGACCGAGCACGCCCGCGGCATCGGTGCCCGCGGTCTTGCGTATATCCGCTGGGCAGACGAGACCCCCAACTGTTCTTTTGCAAAGTTCCTCACCGAAGAAGAGCTTTCCGCTATTATTGCCGCTCTCGGCATGAAGCGCGGTGACGTGGCTCTTATCGTTGCGGACAAGAACAAGGTCGTTCTGCCAACGCTGGGCGCACTTCGTACCATCGTTGCAAAGAAGCTTGATATTATTCCCCAGGGCAAGTTCAATTTCCTGTGGATCACCGAGTTCCCCTTCTTTGAGTGGAACGAGGAGACAGAGCATTGGGATGCTATGCACCATCCCTTTACCATGCCTCTTGACGAGTGCCTTGACAGCCTTGAATCCGACCCCGGTTCCGTTCGTGCAAAGTGCTACGATATGGTACTTAACGGCACCGAGCTTCTTTCCGGCTCTATCCGTATTACCGACTGGCAGCTGCAGGAGAGAATGTTCAATGCACTTGGACTTACAAGGGAAGAGATCGACGCAAAGTTTGGCTTCCTTGTGGACGCATACAAGTACGGCGCACCTCCTCACGGCGGCTCGGGCATGGGTCTTGACCGCCTTGCCATGGTCATGTGCGGCGCGGACAGCCTGCGTGACGTGGTTGCATTCCCCAAGGTGCAGAACGCATCCGAGCTGATGTCGGGCGCACCCGCACCCGCCGACCCCAAGGCTCTGGACGAGCTTTCTATCGCACTGAAAGAATAAAAAACAAAAAACGGCGGCTGTTGCCGCCGTTTTTGAAAAAGGAGATTAACGTGTACGAAAAACTCTTGACATATATACGGGAAAACTGGGATAACACCCGCCGTTTCAATCCCGAGGACAAAGGGATCAAGATCGGCATGCCCTATCCCTATACCGTTCCGTGCATTCAGAATAAATTTAACGATATGTACTATTGGGACACGTATTTTGCAAACAAGGGTCTGATCCTTCACGGAAGGGTACAGCAGGCTATGTTCAACTGCAACAATATGCGCTTCCTCATAAACAAGTTCGGTTTCATGCCCAACGGCACCAATTATACCTATCGTTACCGCAGTCAGCCACCTTACCTTTCCATGATGGTGATGGACGTATACGAGGTCACGCAGGACAAGGAATGGCTGATGGCTTGCTACCGTGATCTTTTGAAAGAATACGGATTCTGGATGACGCACCGAATCACCGAATCGGGCTTGAACCGATACGGCTCAAACTCCCCCGCATCTCATTGCGTCAATTTTGTTCAGAGATTCAAGCGAGTGCCCTACGACACAAAGGGGTCGGCAGAATTCATAGCACACTGCTTTGAGGCGGAATGTGAGTCGGGCTGGGATTTTTCCGACCGCTTCGAACAGCGCGGACTTGAGTTCAATCCCGTTGATCTTAACTCCAATCTCTACATCTACGAAAAGAATTTCGAGAAGATGGAGGAAATTTTGGGCGTCAGCGACGGCAGAAATTGGGCTGAGATCGCAGAGCAGCGCCGTCAGCTTATGAACGAGCTTATGTGGGACGAAGAAAACGGCGTTTTCTGTGATTACGACTACGTAAATCACCGTCTTTCAAGAACGATCTCGGCGGCAGGCTTCCACCCCTACTATGCAGGTCTGGCGGATGAGGACAAAAAGCAGGGCGCATCCAATCTGCTCAAACTTCTTGAAACGGACTACGGCATCACCTGCACCCACGAGACCGACAAGCTCTATTTCCAGTGGGGTTATCCCAACGGCTGGGCACCCTTGCAGTGGATAGCTGTTGTGGGACTTACCAACGTGGGGCTTGAAGCCGATGCGCGCAGACTTTGCGAAAAATATCTGAAGCTTGTTTTCTCCAACTTCGAGGCAACGGGTCACATCTGGGAAAAATACAACGTTGTGACGGGCGATCTCAACGTGGTGAACGAATATGAAATGCCCGATATGATGGGCTGGTCCGCGGGAGTGTTCGCGGCAATGCACGATTATCTCTACGGACAGGCTTAAACGATAAAAACGACCTGAATAGACGTTGTGTTCTAAAGGACAATTTTAATCTCACGGGATCGTAGCGAAACAAGCGATTACTGCCGAGGCTCCCTCCGGGAGGGAGCTGGCGCCGCAGGCGACTGAGGGAGAGTGCGTTACAATGAAATCAGCACACGCTTAAAGTAACGCAGGCTCCTTCCACCACTACGGGAACCCCCAAAACTCGCAAACTCGTTTCGTGGAACCCCTGTGTGGTCCCCCTCCCTCCCGGAGGGAGGCTTACTTCGTTTGCCCGCAAGTGTACACTTACTTACCACTGAAAGTGGTAGTGCAATAGAAAAAACCGATACGGATTTATTTCCGTATCGGGTTTTTATTGTCCGTTAGACCCCGAGGCATAATCGGGTCCTTTTGTTATTTCATTTCAACTTCCGTGTAATATTGAGGCGTGAAAATGTCTCCGTCATCAAAGGGGGGCTTCCACACGCCCTCGTCGGTGGCACGGTAGATCATTTCTCCACCCTCGTACGTGAAGCGGATCACGTATTTTTCGTCGAAGGTCCGCAGAGTCAGGTGTCGTTCGTCGTCCCAGGTGTAGCTTCCAAAGCCCAGATAACTGCTCACGGGCGAAAAGGTAAAGGAAAAGGTTCCGTTGTCGTAAAGACTGAAGCCGCACATATTCGTGCCCTCGAGATCGAAGGAACGAATGGTTTTTACCCTTGAAATATGAGGCGAATCAAGCCCCTGCTCACCCCAATAGAAGGTGTATTCGTCATCGTCAAGGACGATGTTTCCGTTTTCTACGCTCATATGCAGGTACTTTACGTCATCGCCGTTTCTTCCTACCAACACGGTCTCACCGCTGTCAAGCTTTTCAAAGCCAAGCTCCATATAGACCGTGGTGAAGATGTTGAAATATTCCGGCTCGCCGTTCTCGGAGGCGGTAAAAGTGAAAGTATAAATACCCGAGGTTGGGCCGTGGCCAAGGGTGCATTGCTCGTCGCGGCCGTCCTTGTCAATGTCAAAGGTGGCAGCGGCAATATAGCCTGTGTACTTGGGATTTTGTATGATGGGAAAATCCTCCCAGAACAGGTTTCGAACTTTTTGACGGTATCGTTCGTCCAGGGTGTAGGCGTAGCTCGAATCAGGCATTTGTATGCCGATTACGGACACCTCGTCCCGCGTCACCGCACCGATCGAAAGATAGTAGGCGATGATGATCCTCATCTCGTACATATTTGCAGGATTTTGCGCCAGTTTCCACAACTCGTTTTCTTGATATACTCGGTTTACCCCGGGCAGAACGCCGCAGTTGAACATATTTTCTGCCGTCTGCCATACGTAGACCTCAAGACCCTTGGACGTTTGGCAGGCAAAATATTCGGGGTAATTTTTCTTTAAGCTGTCGATTTTTTTGTCTGTGACCGCCTCGATCGACGTGTCGGAGCTGCCGTATCCGAATTGATCGGACTTGTATTCCAGAATACTCTCATAGATGGCTTTTGCTTCCTTGGGATTCTTTATTTTATGGGTAAAAGTCGGCTCCGCATCTCCGTCCAGAAATACCGTTTTGAAATCCTCGTCGAAGTTGATATAAATACCGACCATGGCGGATGAGGTGGGGTCAAACTCGGTCTGACGGGGATGGAGAACGAGAGAGTGCGCGCCTTTGCGGTCTTCACGATTTTTCGAGACCTCGCGCTTTGAAATTCTGATATTTGCCAGATCTTGAAGCAGATCGCGTGGGACGGCTCCGATAAAGCTGTAGCTTTCGCCGGTCTCCTTGACTGCCCATATACGGGTGGTGTCAAGAATGTCGTCCGTCAGATCTGCGCCCTCGATATTGCCAAGCGTTGTGGTGGCGGGATTCGTGAGGAAGCAGACTGCCGCCGCGATGCTTGCGACAATGGCAACGATAATTATCCAAAAGGCGGGCTTTTTGTAGCTGAGGACGGATTTTATTCTGCTCTTTACCGCCACCTCGCCGAACGCTAAGGGACAGGCGGCAATAGCTCGGCGGCTGACGCTGCAGGAGAGAAGTGCCTGAGAATAGTCGGCCTTCTGCTCGCAGTCAAGCTCCTTTATGACCTTTTCGTCGCAGGCAAGCTCGATGTCGCGGCAGAGGATTACGTAAGCAACCCATATCAGCGGATTGAACCAATGGACGCTCAGCAGCAGAAAACCAAGGGGCTTCCACAAATGGTCGCCGCGGCGAATGTGCGCCTGCTCGTGGGCAATGACGTGCCCCATGTCCTGTTCGCCCATATTAAAGGGCAGGTAGATCTTCGGCTTGATAATGCCGAGCACAAAGGGCGATGCTACCCGTTCGCTTTGATAGATATTATCACGCAGGAGGACCGCCGTGCCGATCCTTTTTTTGACTTTAAAGTAGCTGACGGCGGTGTAGATGAGCATGGCTATGATGCCGAGCATCCACAAATTTGCCGCAATGGGAACAAGTATCTGCAGAGGGTTTGCGCTTGCCATGGGATCGGGAGCAAGAGAACCGACCAGAACGGGATTCAGCGCGTTATTTATCACAGGAACGCCCGTGTTCACGGTGGGCGTACTGTCAAGCATAATGTCGGGGCTGACGGTCTGAGCGCTTGGGATAAGGCTCAGGACGCTTTCAATCGAAAAGGGGCAGACGACCCTCAGACCCACGATGCCCCAAAGCAGGACGGTGATCCACTTGGGGGCTTTTTTGAGCAGCAGGCGCAAAACAAGCACGGCAAGGATTATCCAGCCCGCCGAAATACTCATGTTTATAACGGAAAGAAAAAATTCACTCATTTCTGCTCTCCCTTTCGATAGCTGTCTATCATTTTCTGTATGGCGTCGATCTCGTCCTCCGAGAGCTTTTGACGCTTTGTGAACGCCGCGATGAACGCGGGCAGAGAGCCTTCAAAGGTCTTTTCCACCATTTCGTCAAGCTCTGCGGCCTGCGCCTCGTCCTTTGAAACAAGAGACGTGACCACCGAGTTTTCGTTCTTTAAAACACCTCGCTCGGAAAGACGCTTTATGACAGTATAGGTGGTGGTGGGCTTCCAGCCGAGATTTTCTCGGCAAAGCTCCACCAAAGCACTGCTTTTTACAGGCTCGTGCTCCCATAAAATAAGGCAAAAGCGGTATTCGCTCTCGAAAATTTTAGGTGTGCTCATAATGAGTTTCTCCTTTCTCTAATGTGTTAGAGTATGCCTATACTCTAACACATTAGAGTGAAAATGTCAAGCAAAAAAGTCATTGTTTACAAAAAGTTCAAAAGCGACGCATTTTTGCGTCGCTTTTATATGTTCGTATTTTACAAGGAAACGGTTCCGCCGTTTGCCCTTATGTCGTTTTGAAGTTGCTCTGTGTCTATCTCCGAAACACCGCAACCGCCCTGCTTTGCAATGTTGACAGCAAGTCCCGCCGCCTCGCCCATACAGCAAACTGTGGGCATCACGCGAATGGCGGCCTGTGCCCGGTGATCGGCAGAAATGCACCTACCCGCCACCAGAAGATTTTTTGAGTCTTTTGGTACGAGACTTCTGTAGGGAATATCGTAATATTCGTCCTTTTTAAAGTAGCGGTGGCTGTTGCCGGTACCGTCGGGAGCGTGGATGTCTATGTCGAAATTGCCCACGGCAATGGTGTCGGGGAATCTCGTCAGATTTATCAGATCCTCGCCCGTCAGCAGATACTCGCCGCGGATCTTTCTGCTTTCTCTCACTCCGATCTCGGGTGCCGTTGAGATCAGCGACGCGTTTTTGAAGCTCTCTCCGTGCTTTTTCACGAAGTTGAATACGTCAAACGCCATTTCCCTGGCCTCGATCTCCGCCTTGGTAAGCTCAAAGGCGTCCACGGGACAGCGGCGGACAACTCTTGTGGAGTTAAAGAGCAGGATGCCGTCTGCCACAACGTACGGAAAGGCAAGGATCCAGCCGAATGCGTCGTCGGTTTTGCTGCTCAGCCAATGCTTGTGATATAGCTCGTTCAGAGCGGGGCGCTCCTTTTTGAACAGCTCGGTATCTACGTTGCAGACACGGAAGCAAAGGGTCATTCCCTGGCAGAGCTCGTCTTCCTCGCGACCGATCCGGTACGGAAAACCGCTCAATGCCGCAAGGTCTGCATCGCCTGTGGCGTCAATAAAATAGTCGGCGGCAAATTTGAGATTTCCGCTTTTTGTAGCGACTGTGATCGACTGTATTTTACCGTCATTTGCTTCGGAATCGATCATATATGCGCGGAGAAGAATGTCTGCTCCGCTCTGTGCAACCATGCGGTTAAGTACGAGCTTCAGGTATTCTCCGTTAAACCACTCGCCCTGAATTGCCGCATCGCCAAGCTCTGTGAGCCTGTCAACTATTTCTCTGAAAAATCCCGCGCTGTAGTGCTTGAAAGAGCCGTCCGAGTCTTCACTTCCGCCGAAAAATCCGCCGAAGGGAGCAACGAAGCTGTTTGCCGCCGCACCGCCCAAGCAGTTGGACTTTTCAACTATTAAAACCGAAAGTCCCTTTCTTGAGGCGGTCGTGGCGGCCGCCACACCCGCGAAACCTCCGCCTATTACAATAAGATCATATTTTTTCATGTTTTACCTCAGTTTGGTTGAGTTTACCAATAAAGATATTATACACAAAAGCGATACTAAAAGCAATAGGGTCGCAAAAAATTCTGCGTCAGTCTTTTACCGTTATTTTAATGTCTCCCGTGTCGGTTCTGATGTCGCAGACACCGCCCGTGGTTGAGCGGGGCACGTTCACGTTGCCCGTGTCGGTCTCGGTAAAGAATATCTTTGACGATGCCAGGCTTCCTCTCACGTCGCCCGTGTCGGTCACGACGTATATCTCCGCCGCATCGGAACTCTCGAATCTCACGTCGCCCGTGGAGCGTTTTATATTGATCTGTCCCGTTACGTTCACGTTTTCAAGAGTTATCTCGCCCGTGCTTCCCGTGGAGGTCAAAGTCTCGCATCTCACGTCCTCCATCTCCACCTCGCCCGTGCTTACGCTGACGTAAATTTTCCCGTCGCAGTTGGTGGACGTGACATCGATGTCGCCTGTGGAGGTGATCAAGGCAAGGGCGCCGACCTTTGTACTTTGTACTTCAACATCGCCTGTTGAACGCTCGATCCTCATCGGTCCCGTGACGGTTGAGCGCACCTCTGCATCCCCCGTGCTGCCCGAGAGATCCACCGATTCAAAGGTGAAATCCGAGGTCAGCTTTATGTCGCCCGTGTCCTGCTTGACCGTCAATGCCCCGTAGACATTTTCGGGAAGATAAATCGTGATCTTTGGCAGGGAAAAGGAGAAAAATGTGATATGATCGTACCATTTTCTGTCGTCATTTATGCTGATCTTCAGGGTGTTGTCTGCCACCTCTACCGTGTGCTTTTCTTTCGTCGATTCGCGCAGGACCACCTTGCATTCGTTGTTTTCGGATTTAACAAAGATCACGTCTGCGGTGTCGGTGTCGATAGAAATATTGGTGAAATCCTCGGCCACGTAATGGGTGTTGAGTTCAAGCTTTACGCTGTTCAGGCGCGAAAAATCCCAACCGCCTACGGCCATAGTCACGCCGAACATAATAAGCCCTGCAAGGGAAAGGGCGGTTGCTGCAATAAGACATTTTGACGTTTTACTCATTTATTCTTCCTCCTTGCGTGTGAATTTGCCCTTGAGCCATATGAAAAACTTTTTGGTGAGTATCACCGTCCACTTGCCTGCAAGATGGGCGCCGAAAAATGCGAATATTGAAAGTCCGACCGCAAAAATTGCCACGGCGATCACGGCAAGACCCGGAATGGGTGCGCCTGTAAAGATCATGCCAAAGCCTGAAATTAACCCGCCTATGGCTGTGCCCCAAAGTGCCACGACACAAGCCCACAGGGAGATCACGACCGACCATATGCCAACGTAAAGGGACACCACCGTTGACAGAATGCCCGATGCGACCGATATAAGCAAGGGCAGGGCCAGAATAAAGAGAACTATCTCCCAAGGACCCCAATGCCACTTGTATTTTTCCTTTTTCTTTTCCTTGCTTGCGGGCGCAAAATCCGCTTTTATCTGGTCCGCTACGCCCTGCACCGAACCGATGCTCTCAATGACCTCTTCCTCCGAGAGCCCTTCCTCTATTCTATCGTCTATCATTTCAGAGTAAAATGTCAGCCGCTCTTCAACCTCGTTCTGCGGCAGCCCTGACAATGCGCGATGAAGCTGAAGAAGAAATTCCTGTTTAGTCATTGCCGCTGTCCTCCTTTGTTACGAATTGATAAATGGAAACGATCTCCTTCCATTCTTCCCGAAAATCCTCGATGCGTTGCAGGCCTGCGCCCGTAATGTGATAATATTTTCGGAGCCTGCCGTCGTGCTCTGCGGTTCGTACCGACAGCATATTTGCGCCCTCTAGGCGCTTTAATATGGTGTATAGAGTGGATTCGGACATTTCCACGTACGGCTTCATATCTTTGATTATCTTGTAGCCGTAGGAATCGCCGCCTCTGATCGCCGCCAAAACGCAGACGTCGAGAAGCCCTCGTTTAAGTTGAATATCCATATCATACCTCCTCTTGTGTAATACATCATATCACGAAGTATTGATTTTGTCAAGAGGGGAAGCAAAAAAAGTTGCAAATGAGATTTGAGCGTCTGCCGTGTGGACTTTTTGTAAAAAATATGCTATAATGTTTCAGACGACGCGACATCGGGGAGTGAAAGCCCGAATATGCAAAATGAAATGGAGATAAAACATGAAAAAGAGCGAACAAACGCGCAGTATGTTGATCGCACAATGCGGAAAATATCCGCAGATGCGCCCGCAGGACATATTCAAATTTCTTTACCAAAGCTCCTTTGGGTGCGAGCATCTGGTGTCGTCGGTGGACGGTGCAATAGATTATATTCGCAGGGAGTACGGGAATAACATCGAGAAAAGAGAGGCGTCGGTCGAACCGCTTGACGGTGGATACAGCCGAATCGATCTTTCTTATCTCGGTCGCGGGCTTAGTGCGGAAACCCTCGGAAGACTCTTTTGCGCTTCTGCCCGAAAGGAGACGGCGGGCATGGAGGCGCTGACCGCCAAGCTCGAGGTGGCAAGGGAGCTTGCGTATGAAGAACGGTTCTTTTTTTCTGCCGAAGAATTTGAAAAGGCCCTTGACAAATGGCGCGACCAGGGGTATCCGCCCGTGCACCATTCGGACGGATATCGGGAGCTTTACAGACCCTCGTACCGAGTAATTGCAAATAAATATATCCCCTTTCTACCCCTTTTTGCCAGGCTTGACGGGCTGACGAAAGAGGGCAGAGCCACGGTGGCCATAGAAGGGGGAAGCGCAAGCGGAAAGTCGACCCTGGGACAAATTCTGTCGGAAATCTACGATTGCACCCTTTTTCACATGGACGATTTCTTTTTGCGCCCCGAGCAACGCACTCCCGAGCGTTTGTCGGAAGCGGGTGGAAATATCGATCGCGAGCGTTTTCTTGAAGAGGTGCTCCTTCCTCTGAAACGGAGGGAACCCATTGAATACCGCAGATTTGACTGCTCGACTATGAAGCTTGCTCCCACCGAGACGGTGATTCCCAAGAGACTGACCGTTATCGAAGGGGCGTATTCGATGCACCCGGAGCTTGCCGGCTATTACGATCTTTCCGTCCTTTTGGACGTTTCCCCGGATCTGCAGAGAAAGCGTATACAAAAGCGGAACTCGCCCGAAATGGCGCAGAGATTTTTTGACGAGTGGATACCCCTTGAGCGGGCGTATTTCTCGGGACTTAACGTAAAAGCTCGGTGCGATCTGATTTTGACGATCGATTAATAAAAAAAGAGCCAACCGAAATCGGTTGGCTCTTTTTTTATGTATTACAGTACCTTTTTGATGGCACAGAGCAGGTCGTCATAGCTCTCGAAGGCCTGGTACTGGGGGTAATCACGCTTGATCTGCTCGGTGGAGCGGAACAGGAAGCCTGCCTTGGAGTTTTGGATCATACCCAAGTCATTAAAGCTGTCGCCGGCGGCGATGGTCTCAAAGCCCATTGCCTGCAGGTGCGTGACGGTGGTGTACTTGGATTTTGGACAGCGCATTTTGTAATCGGTGATGACGCCGTCCTCGCCTACTACCAGCTCGTTGCAGAAAATGGTGGGCATGCCCAGCTTTTTCATCAGGGGCTGTGCAAACTGGGTAAAGGTGTCGCTGACGATGATGGTCTGGGTCAGGCTGCGGAGCTCGTCCAGAAATTCCTTGGCACCGGGGAACGGATCGATCTTTGCGATGGTGGCCTGAATATCCTTTAAGGTCATGCTGTGCTCACGGAGAATGCTCAGACGCCACTCCATCAACTTATTATAATCAGGCTCGTCGCGGGTTGTGCGGGACAGCTCGCTGATGCCGCTTTCTTTTGCAAAAGCAATCCAGATTTCGGGAACCAGAACGCCCTCAAGGTCCAAACAAACTATGTTCATGGTATCCCTCCTTATTCCCACTCAATAGTTCCCACAGGTTTGGGAGTCAGATCCATGAGCACGCGGTTGATGCCCTCGACCTCGCTTGTGATGCGCTGTGTGATCTTATGAAGAACAGGGTAAGGGATCTCCTCGATGGTAGCGGTCATTGCGTCCTTTGTATTGACTGCGCGAATGATCGCGGGCCAGCCTTCATAGCGACTCTCGTCCTTTACGCCCACGCTCTTGATGTCGGGAACGGCAATAAAGTACTGCCAGACCTTCTCTGCAAGTCCGCACTTGTCAAATTCCTCGCGGAGGATAGCGTCAGCCTCGCGGAGTGCGTGGAGGCGGTCACGGGTGATGGCACCAAGGCAGCGAACTCCCAGACCGGGTCCGGGGAAGGGCTGACGATAGACCATAGCGTGAGGAAGACCAAGAGCCTCGCCCACAACTCTGACCTCGTCCTTGAACAGAAACTTTACGGGCTCAACCAGCTCGAACTTCAGGTCCTCGGGGAGACCGCCCACGTTGTGGTGGGATTTTACGGCCTTCTTGCCCTCTGCCTGCTTGATACTCTCCAGAATGTCGGGATAGATAGTGCCCTGTGCCAAAAACTCAACGCCGTCAAGCTTTCTTGCCTCGTCGGCAAAGACCTCGATAAACTCTTTTCCGATTATTTTTCTCTTGCTCTCGGGGTCGGAAACGCCCGCAAGAAGGTCAAGGAAACGGTCCGTTGCGTCAACGTAGACAAGATTTGCGTCAAGAGATTTGCCAAAGATGTCGATAACTGCTTCGCTTTCGCCCTTGCGCATAAGTCCGTGGTTCACGTGAACGCAGATGAGCTGCTTGCCGATTGCCTTGATGAGAAGTGCCGCAACGACCGACGAGTCAACGCCGCCCGAGAGAGCCAGCAGGACCTTTTTATCGCCGACCTGCGCGCGCACCTTTGCTACTTCTTGTTCGATGAAGGCGTCAGCCAGCGCTTTTGTGGTGATCCTTTCCATCGATTCGGGTCTGATGTTTGTATCCATTTGATTTTCCTCCGGTTTGTCTGAAATACATCTCCGGATCCCTTCGGGGCATGCCGTTTTCGCTCGGCGGTTTCTCGCGGGGGGTGATGCTGAAAAAATTTATGATTTTATATTATACCAAAAAAACTCAACAAAATCAATAATTTTCCCCAATTTTTTAAAAATTATCTCTTGGGCAGGTTCATTTTTATGTAAGAGTTGAGCCAGTCGTATCTGTCTGCAAGCCATTTCACTGCGTTTTCTGCATGCTGGTCGTAGGTCTTGTAGGCAACTATGTGGTCGGGCTCTTGGTTTATCCGTTGGCCAAGGCTGTCCCAAATGTCGAAATTGCGCTCTGCCGCATCTTCCACAAGCTCGACGCAGACGGCGGCGTAAGCCGACGCGCCTGCAAAGAGATCGCGCTTTTTTTCCCATCTTGCCCGCACCAGCTTTTGGAACCAATACTGCTGCATGAGCGCGCCGAACCAGACGCTTCTCTGCTTGAAGTCCGAGTAAGAATCCCCGACGTAAAATCCCTTGCTTCCGCCGTCGCGGAGACGTTTATCGTTGCCGATGGCAAGGTCAAAATCCCAGACGGGACCGAAATACAGGTGCTCGTCCCCGGGCTTCTTGTAGAAATAGAAGGAGGACCAACCAACGTCTATGTTCATGGCGAACTCCTCCACCAGATAAGCGTCGATGCAGGAATCCAGGTCAACGTAACGGCGGACTCTGTGCTCGTCGCCGCTCATGATGGCGTCGTGAACCGTCTGCAGATATTCCTTGATATAAGGGATCTGGGCGGGGGTGACGTCGCTTTTCAGGGAGAACATTTTGTCACCCGCCACCACATAGTTTACGTTTTCACCGTTTGGATAGTCGTCATCGGCGTACTCGTCAATCTCGACCAGATAGCCCGTGTCAAGTTGGGCAGGGTCGTATTCGATGTTCACGCGGTTCTCCTGGACCTCGATCTGCTCGCAGAGCAAATATACCCCCTTACAGATACCGTTTACGAACACCTCCACCTGCTGACAGCCTACGGTGTATTCAAGTCCCTCCATATTTCGCGCCAGGTAGAAGCACACCTGGTTGCGGATAAGGGACTGGTCGCAGTGGTTTGCCAGGAGCACCCAATCCTTGGCAGGACCTGTGCCGGTATCAAGGAGGTTTTCCTTTTTGTCGAGCTTGAGCTTGTAGGATTTTTTGTCCATTAACGTCCAGGTGGCGTTGCCTCTTCCGCGCATCTTACCCGGGACGCCTTCAAGGCTGACGTTGCCTTCTCCGTCCTTTACTGTGACGGTCACAGCTTCGTAAATTTCCTTTGAGACAACCTCGTCCCCTGCGGGCATGATGATCTCGATTACGGGCAGACCCATGCTCTTCAGCTCAAAATTGGCTGTTATGGTGCAGTCGCTGTAAAACGTCTCTCCGCTTCGCACCACGTCTTTGACGCCGTCGCTCCAGCCGGTGAATACGCAGAAATCGTTTGCGCAAGCCGCCACCTGACGGGAGGTCTTGCCGGGCTGAATGGTCTGGGTCGCATAGCCCACCACCGAGCCGTAGTTGTCGTTTGAGGAAACGAAGGTCACGTTTACGGCACCGTCGGTCTTGCCGTTCTTTTCGGGTATGATAAGACCGCATCCCGCAATAAAACAGACAAGCAGTACAAGTACGACGGCCGGAAATATTTTTTTCTGAAATTTCATGCAGTATCCCCTCTCTGCTCGGCAGTCTTACTTCTTCGCGCAGAATTTTTCCAGATGAGAGAGCGCGTGGGCGGGGCGGTTGTTGTAGAAATTGCGCATAACGGTCAGCTTGCTTGCATAAACGTTGCTCATGTTGAAGCGTGTGTAGGTCTGCTCTACCCAAGCTTGGCAAACGGACACGTAGTCGTCGATTATCGATTGCATACGCACAGGAGCAAAATTGACGTTTATTATCTCCTTTGCCCTCTGATAGAACTTATCCTTGAACTCCCGGTTTTCGCAGAGTTTGTAGAATATGGCGGTAAAGGACTGCCATTTTTGCTGATTGTTGAGGTTGGGCAACATATCCGTGGTGACGACCTGCTTTCCGCCGCTGTCGACATCAAAGAGCGCAAAGCGCCACCTGCCGTCGGCGTAGGGGTTTGATGGGTCGACGGTATTACTTCTCCACATCATCCAGTTGTTGAGGGAGGTCTCTTTGCTCCAGTCGTTGTTGATGATGTAGGTTTGAACTGCTATATAATCGATAAGGCTGTCAAAGTCGATAAGCTCAGAGAATTGCCTGTATACCTCGGGGTCGGAGATGTCGGAGGTAAGGAGCTTTTCAATAGTCTTTTTGTAATTGTTTACCACGGTCTTGTCGCCCTCATTGCTTCCGTTTTTCACCACGGTGATGTTCTCCGCCTTTACACCGTAGTGTGATTCGAAATGCTCGTCCTCTTGCTTTTCGCTAAGGAAATAGAGTCCCCAGAACTCGCCGTTGAGGAAGAGGATGCAGGGCTTTGTTGCCATAACGTCGAGGTTCGTGTCGGCAACGGCGTCCGAAATGACGGAATTGGTCATTTTCGTCTGCCACCAGTCGTTTCCTCCGCTCGACAGCGTCAGCTTGTCAAATTTGTCAATAACGTTACCGTTGATGTCCACGATGCCTCCAAAGAAGGGATAAGAGAACTTCCCGTCTCCGTATTCCCCGCGAGCGTAAACGCGTAGGCTCTTCTGAGTTGCCTGTCTCGACCAGTTTCCTGCGATACGAACACCGCAGTCGGTGCCGTAAACGGCGTTTCCGTTTTCAAAGAACTGGAAGGTGGCTTCTCTTTCCCACTCGCGGCCATCCTGGTTGTAGTTTGCGGGATTTTTCTTGTCGGCGTCGTTGTATTTAACGTAATCGGGGCTGTTCAGCCACTCGTAGTAACGGTCGCCTATCACGTATATGCCTCGGCTTCCGCTGAACAGGTCGCGGTAGTCGGCGGTGACCGAGACCACGGCGATGTCCTTATAGGTCTGGGCGGTCTTGCCTACGAAATAGACCTTCGTTACGACTTCGCTGGCATAGCCGTCGCCGTCCACAGCCACGGCACGGACGATGGTGCATTTGTCCACGTTGCCCGGCGCAGGCAGATTTTTACCGCCTATGGAAAGATCGCTCACGGCGGAGGCCACGTTGGGATTGCTCGTCGCGTCCTTTATGTTAAGCTCGCCGCGGAACACCTCTCGGGAATCGGAGGTAAGCGGGTCGGAGCAGTCTGTGGTGTAATAAACCGTGCCGCCGTTTGCTTTTACGGTCAGGACAAATTCCTTGTCGTAGAAGCCGCTATCCTGCGAGAATGTGGGAGCGCCTATGTATTTTATCTCCCTTGCGGACTTATTGCTTCTGTCGGGGGTGGGGGTCATGATCGTAAACTGACCGATACCGTCCTCTGTTCTTGCGTAAACGTCGTCGGTCTTCAGCTTGGGGACGGTGACTGTATCAAGCAAAGCACCCTTTTTTTCGCCCTCCGCGGGTGCGGTGAGATAAAGGGTCTCGCTGTCCGCGCCGATGTTAAACGGAGCATACACGTTTGAATCGTGAAGTCCCGCTTTTTCGTTCTTGTTGCAGTAGACGATCAGAAACGCGCCGGGTGCCAGGGTCATACGCGGCATGGTAAGTGCGTAGGGCTCTTCCTCGTCCTTTGACAGACCGATGCCCTCAAGCTGAATAGTCTCCTTTGATACGTTCATGATCTCGAGCCAGTCGGGAAATTCTCCCTTTTTGTCTGCCGAGACAGTCTTGTTTGACGAGCAGATCTCGTTTATTACCAGCTTGCCTTCAAGGGGGTGATCGAGATCCTCCTGAGGCTGAGTCTCGAGCGGGTCGGTGTCATCAGGCTCCGTGCCGATCGGCTCGGTATCCTTTGTGTCGGGTGCTTGGACATCATCGGTCACGTCGGGAATATTATCCGTGGTGTCGGGCAGTTTATCCGTGGTGGTGCTGTCGGTATGGGGGTCGGTCGCCTTGTCCGAGCAGGCGGGGAGAGAAGTCATAAGAACTATAATTGTGAGAATAATTGCAAAAATTTTTATTTTCATGGCTTGACCTCCGTTTATTTCTTACTTAAATTTTACATTATATACCGATGATTGTCAAGAATTGTTTATTGGGCAAAACAGAGATTTTAAAGGCAAAAACGGCGGCATGGCGCCGCCGTTTTTGTGCGTTTTTTACTTCTCTCTCTTTCGTTTCGACTTCATTTTATCACGGTTGACGGCTCTTTTAAATAGCAGATCCTGCTCGATTTTGATTAATATATTCTAATGCCAAAGGAACTTTTGGCACCCCACTTGATTTAAATAGAAAATTGTGGTAAAATGTAGAAAATACATTTTTGGAGTTTCCCCATGAAGATTATTGAAAACAAGACCTATGATCAGGAGCGCGCGCTTTACGCCGCCTGCGATACGGAAATAAAAAATTGCACCTTTTCCGGGCCTGCCGACGGCGAATCGGCGCTCAAGGAGAGCAGAAATATCAAGGTCACGGGCTGCACCTTTGAATTGCGCTATCCTTTTTGGCACGATGAGAGTGTCGAAGCCGAAAATTGCACCATGACCGAGTTTTGCCGCGCACCCGTTTGGTATACAAGGGATGCGACGTTTAAAAATTTTGATATAAACGGTGTAAAGGCTTTTCGGGAGTGCGATAACGTGAAGCTCATTGACTGCCGCGCAAAAAGCCCCGAGCTTGGCTGGTGCTGTCGCGGAGTCGAAATTGAAGGCGGTGACATCACGAGCGAATATTTTCTGCTCAATTCTTCGGATATCAAGATCAACGGACTGCACTTTAAGGGCAAATATTCCTTCCAGTACACCAAAAACGTGGAGATCCGCAATGCCGTCCTTGACACCAAGGACGCATTCTGGCACAGTGAGAATGTGACTATATACGATAGCGTGATCAAGGGCGAATATGCGGCGTGGTATTCAAAAAATCTGAAGCTCGTGCGTTGCAAGGTCAGCGGAACACAGCCCTTTTGCTACGTAGAAAATCTTGTGATGGAGGACTGCGAGACCGAGGGCTGCGACCTTTCCTTTGAATACAGCACGGTCAACGCCACCCTGCGCGGTCGCATCGACAGCATAAAAAATCCTCTTTCGGGAAGTATTCTTGCCGACGAGATCGGTGAGATCATAATTGACGAGAACAGCCGAGAGGGCTCGGACTGCAAGATAAACGAAAGAAAATAAAAAAGTGTCTGCCACTTGGCAGACACTTTTTTATTTAGCAAAAATCCTTGCGCATTTGCTCGAGGGCATATTTTTCAAGGCGGGAGACCTGCGCCTGGGAGATGCCTATCTCCTCGGCGATCTCTGTCTGGGTCTTGTTTTTGTAGAAGCGCAGCTTAATTATCTTCTGCTCGCGCTCGCCTAATTTTGCCATGGCGTCCTGCAGGGCGATGTTCTCAAGCCAGGTCTTGTCGCCGCCGTCCTCATCGCTGATCTGGTCCATGACGTAAATGGAGTCCCCGTTCTCCGAGTAGACGGGGTCGTAGAGGGAGACAGGCTCCACTATCGCCTCCATGGCGCGGAGCACCGCATCTCTCGGCTCGCCCAACCGTGCGGCGATCTGCTCCACCTTCGGCTCGGACTGATTTTCCCGCATCAGCTCTTCTCGGGCGGACAGGGCGCGGTAGGCAAGGTCGCGGACCGAACGGCTGACGCGAATGGCGTTGTTGTCTCTCAGATACCGCCGTATCTCTCCGATTATCATGGGAACGGCGTAGGTGCTGAAGCGCACGCCTACCGACATATCAAAGTTGTCCACCGCCTTGGTGAGGCCTATACAGCCTACCTGAAACAGGTCGTCCAGCACCTCACCTCTGCCCGTGAAGCGTTGGATAACGCTGAGCACCAGGCGCAGGTTTCCGTATATGAGCGCGTCCCGCGCCTGCGCTGAGCCGAGGCGCGCCTGCTCGAGTAGTGTCAGGGTTTCCACGTGAGTCAAGGTTTTCAGCTTTGCGGTATTAACTCCGCATATTTCAACTTTATTGTAGTACATAAAATAACACTCCCGTTCGGTAAAAGTATTTACCGAACGGAAGTTCTTTTATGCGGTTTTATTTCTTTTGACGTCGTCCAAAATATTCCGTTTTTCAGACGAGCTTTGTGTGCTCTCCACCCTTGCATTCGATCAACTTGCCGTCGATTTCCACCCATACGGAGGTGGCGGAGGGGTTGTAGATCATGGCGCAGTCTGCGGACATTTCACAGTTTCGCATAGCCGTCACGTAATCGTAAATTTCAATATTCGTTGCGTACCAGGTGTCATCCATGCCCTGTGCCGCCGCACAGAATTCCTCCATCAGCTCCCAGTTGTTGTCATTGTTGAACTCATAGCTGTGTCCCCAGACGTAGAACAGGCTCAGGGGGTATTTGCCGTTTTTGAAGCGTTCAAGCTTTTCCATGATCCCGCCCTTGTGGTGGCAGGTGGGATGCCAGAGCATGAAATCATCGGGAAGACCAAAGCCGTTGTGGGACGCTGTTGTGCGGGAATATTTCATGCCCATTGAGCGCAGGATCTCAACCGAGCGCTCGTCGTGGGTGCCGAAGGGGTAGGACATACCGCGCACGACGTAGCCGCAAAGGCTTTCCAGAGCTTCCTTGTCCGTGATTATCTGGCGGACCACCTCCATGTTGGGAATACGTTCAAGGAAGTAGTGCTTTGTGGTGTGGCAGGAGACCTCGTGCCCTTCGTAAAGAGTGGCGACCTCCTCCCGAGTTATCTTGCCCTCCTTTCCAAGCGGTCCGGAGTTGAGATGGAAGGTGCCCCTGATAGCGCAACGGTTGAAAATCTCAACCAGTCGGCGGTCGTGAATGGGTCCGTCGTCGTAGCTCATGGTCAGAGCTTTGAGCTTTCCACGGGGAAAGAGATAAGTTATACGCTGATACATTGTAATTCTCCTTTTTACTTTTTATCCGTGATCGGTGTGCTCACGCCGCCCTTACATTCGATCACCCTTGCGTCAGAGCTTGATCTCGCGCATCTCGACAAATTTTGCTAACTGAGCTTCGTTTGGAATAGAAGTGCTTGCGCCGTTCTTGCCCACTATCATAGCGCCCACGGCGTTGGCATAACGGCAGGCGTGCATGATGTTGCCCGTGCGGATATATTCAAGGGTCAGGGCCGCCGTAAATCCGTCGCCTGCGGCGGTGGTGTCGACTACCTTTGTGGAATATGCGTCGGCTATCTTGTAATAAGTCTTGTCATAAACGAGAGCTCCGCGGTCGCCCAGTTTTATTACGTAATATTTCGCTTTGACCATTTTTTCAAGACGTATCGCCGCCTTTAATGCAAGATCGGCGGTAGCGGGGTAGATGCCCGTATATGCCTCGGTCTCCTGCTCGTTTGGGGAAAAGACCTCAAGCTCGGGGAGCTGATCAAAGGGAAAATCGGGCTTGGCAGGTCCTGCGTCGATAAATATGGGCGCGCCCTGCTTTGCTGAGTACTTTGCCGCCGACAAAATAGCTTCGTCGGGGATCTCAAAATGAAGTAACACCGCGTCGGGATAGCAGAGGAGTGCCTCCTCTGCGTCGTCCGCCGTCAGGTGGTCGTTTGCGCCGGGGAAGACCGTTATGCGGTTGTCGCCGTTTTCCTCCACGGTGATCGCTGCCAGACCCGTTGACGCATCGGGGGTGGAGTGCATATAGGTGACGTTGATGCCCTCATTCTGGTAAAGCTGGCGCAGAGTCGCACCGCTCTGGTCGCGTCCGATCTTGGCGCAGAAAACGCAGTCTCCGCCGAGTCTCTGAACGGCAATAGCGGAGTTTCCTCCCTTGCCGCCGGGGATAAATCTGTAATTCCCCTCGGTCTCAAGCAGGGTCTCGCCCGCATCGGGGATAGAGGACACGTTCATTACGAAATCCATGTTAGCACTGCTGACTACAAGTATTCTTTTTTTCATCGAGTCACCTCTTTTCGTTTGTTATCGGAACTCCTCCGAAAGAACGGCACAAACGCCGATGTCGCGGTACTGTCCTTTTATGAGCATAGCTCCGCGTGACACGCCCTCAAAGCTCATGCCAACCTTTTCCATGACCCGTCGGCTGGCGTCGTTGCCCACCATATAGTGAGCCTCGATGCGGTTTAAAAGCAGATTTTCAAAGCCGAATTTCATGACGGCGTGGAGTGCCTCGGGGATAATTTCGTGCCCCCTGTAATCGGGATTCAGAACGTAGCCTACCTCGGCAGAGTCGTTCTCAAAATCAAAGCAGGTAAAGCCGCAGGTGCCGATCATTTTCCCCGACGAGCGAAGCGTTATCGCCCAGTCGAAAAAGTCCCCCACGGCGTACCTGCCCTCAAGATATTCAAGATAATCCCGTGTGTAGCGCACGCTTGAGTGTGGATACCAGGTCAGGTATTTCGTTACGTCCGCACGGCAGGCGTATTCGAACATATCACGGGCGTCGTCGGGCTTCATGCGGCGAAGCACCAGACGGGGAGTGCTCAGCGTAGGCATACGGGAAAATATTCTGTAAATTGCGTTTCTGTTCATAGTATTCCTCGCGCGGAAATTTTGTTCCGCACTTCTATTATAGACTTTATTTTCAATATTTTCAATAGAAAAAGAGCAAAATTTTGTAAAAATACTGTACAGAGCACTTTTTTTGTGATATAATAAAATGAATATTTATGCCCACCTAAAACGAAAGGGAATGAGAATTATATGTGCGGTTTTGTTGGATTTTCCGGCAAGATAGAAAGAAAAAAAGAGATAATCAATAAGATGATGGACAGAATAGTTCACCGCGGACCCGATATGGCGGGTGATTTTCTGTCCGATGAGATCGCGCTTGGCTTCAGACGTCTGAGCATCATTGACTTGTCCGAGGACGGCACACAGCCTATGACAAACGAGGACAGCACCGTCGTTATCACCTTTAACGGCGAGATCTATAACTTTGGCGAGCTGAGAGAAAAGCTGATCGCTGCAGGTCACGTTTTCAAAAGCGGAAGCGACACCGAGGTGTTGCTTCACGGATACGAGGAGTACGGCGAGGGCATTGTTGATCTGATCCGCGGAATGTTCGCGTTCGTCATTTGGGATATGAAGTCGAAAAAGCTTTTCGGCGCTCGCGATCACTTCGGGATCAAACCCTTTTACTACACGTTTACCGAGTCGGGCGACATTATTTTCGGCTCGGAGATAAAGAGCTTTCTGGAGCATCCCGACTTTGTAAAAAAGGTCAACAAAAAGGCGCTTCGCCC
>JAZODH010000070.1:0-14347 GCA_045596925.1 Eubacteriales bacterium | reverse complement strand
TATATCCGCCGTGACCTATGCTGCCATGGGGCAAAAGGCCGCCCGTAAGAGTATAGCGGTCGTCCACAAAAACAAATCCGAGTCCTCTTGATTCGCGCATACCGACAGTGTGATTCTGTGCCGCCATATTAAAGGTCTTTTTGGAAATAAGAGGCGTGCCCTTTGAAAGCAAAAAATTTATGTACAGCATAACGTCCTCAAGATTTGAGAAAAGTCCCGCATTTCCGCAGACGCCGCCTAAGTGTCGGCAGTTGTAATCATGGACGATCTCGGCCTCCTCGGGCGCAAGATTTGCATTGACGATATCCTGATTTTTATTCGGCAAAAATCCCGTATTTTTCATACCAAGAGGCTCTGCCACGTATCGGGTGAACAGACGGTCCAGCCGGTCGTCGAATACCTTTTCAAGCACCCGTCCCAGCAAAATAAATCCGGGACAGCTGTAAAGGACGTCCTCTCCTATGGGAAGGTCGGCGGGAATGTTCAGAATGTATTCCCCAACGCTTTCGTAGCCTGCCGTATGCCCCGTGAGATTTTTGTGACCGATGCCCATGGTGTGGGTCAGCAGATTGAGGATCGTCAGCTCGTCGGCGCGGGGCGCGGAAAAAAATTTTGACAGCTTGTCCTGCACAGAGAGAAGCCTGCGGTCCAGCGCGATAAGCGCAAGGGTGGTGGTTGACATGATCTTCGTGACCGACGCCATGTCAAAAAGCGTGCGGGAGGTCAGTTCTCGATTTTCTGCGGTCCGCATAAGCTCGCAGAGGGTTTTGCTTCCCACGCCCGCCTTTACTATTATGTTTGTCAGCGACTTATCTTCAAACAGCCTTTCGATGCATTCGTTCAGATTTTTCATTTCCGTCACCCCAAAGCAGGAATAATTTTCTTTCTAAAGAAAATTATATCACAAAACGCGGGCTGTGGCAAGTATTTCGCCTTATTTACTTGAAAAAATCCCTTTTTTGCGGTATAATGAAACGAAAAATCTACGCTTAAGAGGAAAACGATGAATATAACAAACGGCGGGACGATGGCGGCAGCAAAAAAAGTCGCTGTCATGACCGATATACATTCAAATTATTACGCTTTCAAGGCTTGCTTTGACGACGCGCTGGCGCAGGGGGCGCAGGGATTTATCTTTCTCGGAGACTACGTTTCCGACCTGTCGGAGGTTCGTGGGACGCTTGATCTGCTGTATGATATCATCGCAAAATATCCGACCTTTTGCCTGCGTGGAAACCGTGAAAGATATATGCTGAATCACCGCGATGGGATAAGTCATTTTTCTTACGGCGCGGGAAGCGGATCGCTGTTTTACACCTACGAGCAGCTGCGAAGCGAGGATATCGCCTTTTTCGAGGGGCTGAAATTCTCCGATACGGCAGAGGTGGGCGGTGTCGCTTTTGAGCTTGCCCACTCCACCATGGACAACGACAGGTGCTATTTTGACCACCGCAGAGGCTTCGAAGAGATATTCGCCAAGATGAAGTGCCGATATATGCTGGTCGGTCACAGCCACAAGCAGTTTGTGATAGAAAAGGACGGCAAGACTATTATTAACCCCGGCTCGGTGGGTGTGCCGCACTGCGGAAATTCACTGTCGCAGTATGCGCTTATTGAGATATTGGATGGGGCTGTTTCCTGCGACTTACGCCAAGTGCCATACGAGGTTGAAAAGGCAATTCACGCTCAATTTGAAAGCGGTCTTGCGGAATACGGAAAATACTGGCCCATCGGCGTTCTGTACGACGTGATCACGGGTGAGGAGCATTGCATAAAGCTTCTTGAACGGGTTTTGGCACGGGACGGCTCGGAAAACGAGGAAATATGGCGCGCGGAAGCGCAGAAAATGGGGATGAAGTTTACGGAAGAGGAGATTATTGAGGTTTATCGTAAAAGGTTGTGAGGTTTAGAGATCCGCGCCGGACTCAGAACCATAGTTTTCGCCAATGTTCAGACAGATCGATAGTCCGCACGGCGAAAACACGTTCCGATGCAAAGCATCGGAGTGGTTATGCGAAGGCGAAAAGAAACTCGCGCCGGACTCGAACCATCATTTGCGCCAAAGTTCAGCGAAAATCCAAAGTGAATCTCAGCGCAAATCATTCAAGCGCGGAGCGCTTGAGTGGTTCTGAGTCGGCGAGATCACAGAGAAAGATGGGCATACGGCAAAAGCCGTATGCCCATCTTTGGCTGGGATAGCTGGACTCGAACCAGCGAAATGCAAGAGTCAAAGTCTTGTGCCTTAACCAACTTGGCCATATCCCATTATTTGGTTTCGCGGTTTTACCCGTCCGCGCTATTATATCACGGTTTTGGGCTTTTGTCAAGAAAAAAAGTCCGCATCTTTCGCCTCAAAAACTTCTTTTTTGCAACAAATGAGTATTATACATTGACAAAAATCTGTTTTTATGATAAACTATCCTTGAAAGAGAGGGATCTTTGCATGAACAAAAAATTCAGTGCCGTAATTGCTGCCATCGTTGCGGTAGTGCTTGGCGTATGCTTTGCCGTTTCTTCGTTTGGATTTGTGAAGGACGGATACGGAGAAAATCAGATACAGGCTTTGTCTGATCTCGGACTTATTGAATACAGAAATCCCGAGGCTACGGTCACCCGCGGGGAGGCTCTCGTGACGGTTATGGTCATGACCGGTCTGGACGAGGATGTGGAGGACTATAATCCCGATGATTTCCCGTGCCCGTTTACCGATGTGTCGGCAGATCTCATGCCCTATGTTGCCGTAGCATATCTAAACCAGTTGGTTGACGATATGCCATATGATCTCTTCCGCGAGAATGATAACATCACTCTTGAGGAGATGCTTCATATAACTCTTGAGGCGTACGGTGTCATAACTGAAGTCTCATACGTTTTTGGTATTGCAGAGTATCATGAGATATATAAGACCTGTGAGGCGGATTCTTTTGTGTTTGAATTGACTTACGCTACGTATGCAGAGATCCTTTGGAATCTGCTGGTTGCGCCGAGCCTTTACGAGGAAGACGCGACCATGGCTGATCTTCTTATTGAGAAAGGCGTTATAACCCCCGAGGCATACGAGGGCGCAAAGGCAGTGATGAAGGATTACGTTTTCGGTCAGCCGCATGATTACGTGACCAAATCGCTTTCCTGGTTTGATCCCTCCGATGATTCCGAATCGGATTCGGATACGTCTAACGATACGACTGCACCGTCTGACACCACGAGTTCTTCCGAGACCAGCTACGACACCGAGGACAATTCGGGTTACAGCCCTCCATTTAAGCCTTAAATAAAAAACGGAGCACCGCAGTGCTCCGTTTTTTATTTTGTTTCCGAAAGAAATTTCACAAGGATCTTTACGGAATTGTCCGCTGCCACGCCGATGAATTTGTCGTAGCTCATGCCGGCGCTCTCGTCTCCGTTGTCGGATATCGAGCGCAGTATTCCAAATGGGGTTCCGTTCACATAGCAGACCTGGCCGATAGCGGCACCTTCCATTTCGCAGGCGATAGCCGAGAAGGTCTCTTTTATGTAGGACTTTTTTGCTTTGTCCGCGATAAACTGGTCGCCCGAGGCGATAGTGCCCGAGATGCAGGTCATGCCAAGATCAAGCGCGGCCTTTTTCAGCGCGTAGGAAATTTTCGCGTCTGCGGGTATCTGTACCAGATTGATGCCCGAAATAAGACCCACGGGATCACCGATCGGGCTTGTGTCCATGTCGTGCTGGACCACGTTTTCGGCAACTGCCACGTCACCCACACGAAGCTCGCTCGCCAGCGCGCCCGCAACGCCTGTGTTAATGATAGCGTCGGGTGCATAGTGCAATATCATAGCCTGAGCGCACATTGCGGCAAACACCTTGCCGACTCCGCAAACGGCGATAACCACGTCGTGACCGCACAGGGTGCCTTGGCAGAATTCAATTCCGCCGATCTTTTCTTTTTTTATGTTTTCCGCCATGGAACAGAGCTTTTCTACCTCTATTTTCATGGCACCGATTATTCCAAATCTCATTTTATTCCTCCGTGGGGTACTCAAAGCTCGGCTCGCCTGCCGCTTCGAGGACTTCAAGGTATGCTCGGCATTCTTTTTTTGCGCTCTCAAGATCAAGATTCAGATAATTGCCGCACTCCTTGCGCTCGGCACCGAACATAATGCCGTCGTGCTCGATTATCTGTCGCAGGACTGCCTTTATGGTGTTGAAGTTTTCCATGTGATTTGCACCGCGGACCAGCAGATAAAAGCCCGTCTGGCAGCCCATGGGCCCAAAATATATGACCTTGTCACTGATGGCCGAGCTGCGGATATAGGTAGCGAACATATGCTCTGTGCTGTGCATGGTGAGATCGTCCATGTAATCGCCGCAGTTCGGCTTTCTTGTGCGCAGATCGTAGGTCGTGATGTCCCCGTCGATTCGGGAAATGTAGATCCCGGGGACGATAAAATCGTGGTCAACTCGGAAGGATTGTATTTTTTCTATCATTTTTTTGCTCCTTTGCATCTTCAAAGCATATTATACCCTGTCGGTCGAGTTTTTTCAAGACTTATTTTCACAAAAAAGCGCCGTCGACATAATATGATATCAGAGGGGCGAAAATAAAACCCCTGAATTCAACGGAGGTATTACCATGAATTGTCTTTGCAATCTTTTTGACGGTGGCAACAGCTGCCTCTGGATCATTCTTATCGCTCTCATCATCCTCTTCTGCTGCAACGGCTGAGTCTGAGCAAATAAAGCCGTGGGAGCCTCGTTCTGAGGCTCCCACGGCTTTATTTTTTGTCAGTTGAGCAGAGATTCACTCAGCTCGTCCATGAAATCGCGGAGTTTTTTGCGGTTCAGACAATAATAGATTCGATTTGACTCTCGCTTGATCTCAACGAATCCGCATTCCATCAGAAGCGCCATGTGGTGTGATACGGTGGCGGTGCTGATATCCAGCAGGGAAGCCAACTGCTGACCGTATTTTGGAGATTCGGAAAGCAGGTGAAGTATCTCAAACTTTCTCTGGTCGCCGATGGTGCGAAGGTTTCGGCAGAGCTTGTCCTCGAGGGTGGAGGAATCTGTGATCTCACGCAGAGGCTCAAACAGAACGCCCACGTAGAAGAAATCGTAAACGCGCTCGTCGGTAAAACTCATGAGATATCGGGTCGTATTACACATTACGATAGAGGGCTGGAGGTAGAGCACGTCAACAGAGGGAGATACCTCGATGCCGTAGTTTTCTTCCACAAACTTCTGCCCCCCTTTTTCAAGAGGCTCGTTGGTAGCGGTGATAAACCAGCCGATATAATGCTTTACAACGTCGTATTTCTCCGCAAAAAGTCGTCCCGCGTCCTCCAAAATGTCGGCTAAGAGCGATTTGTAGGTTTCAAAACCGTTGTAAAGACGGCAAAGCTCGAATTTTTCATCCGCGGGAATAGGCATACTCTCAATAAAGGAGAAAAGCTCGGAATAATTGGTGATATCACCGTCATAATCGTCGGGGGCGAACTCGTTTATAAGCATAGAAGATAAATTAATGAAGAAAACAGGCTTTGAAAGCTCGCGGAGACGCTTGATGTCGCCCAGAAAGTCGGGGGAAGTTCGGCGGCAGACATCATGTATTAAATAGAAGGCAAAGCACCCCTTCATTGAGCTGTGACGCGCAAAAAGGAAGTCCAGGAGCTTTTCATCCGCTTCCAGATTACTCGTTACGTGCTCGGTAAGCTCAATAATTGCGTTAAAACAGTTGTCAAGCACGTCGGAATCAATAGAAAACTTCTTGCTGATGGCGTTCTTGAGCTCGATGCAGGACTGATCGTTGCGGGAATTAAACAGAAGCATTGCCGCTTCGTGGAGTATGTTGGGCTCTCTCAAAAGCTGTATTTCCATGATTTACTTGCCCATGCGGGCACCTTTCTGAAGATTGGTCGTATACACAGGGAGGGGAAAGGCTGATTTCTCCTCGGATGTCGAAAAAAATAAACCTTTATGTTTCAAGTTTATCATACATACCAATATTTGTCAAGCGTTTTTATTAAAATATTATCGATTGTTTGATAGATGTTTAAAATAAAAGGCGAACATACATCGAATTTAGATAACGATGCGACAAAGGTTAGATCGATATAATGGATATATTCATCAAAATCTCGATTTGCCGGAGATATTATATTCATGGGTGTAATACACAATGTTAGACGCGCATCTATCGATGCTTTCCGAATGCGAATTAGAATCGCTTCGAACAAAAAAGAAGGACAAAACGGGCTTTTTGCCGTAAATAAGCTCCCCAAAAACAAAAAATCTCCGAATTGCACAAAAAATAATGAAATTTTTGGTGAAATTTCAGAGAGAAAACAGTTTAAACCGGATTTGTTTTATGATATAATAAATAGTTGTAGCGTTTTTTGCCACAATCGCTCTTTCAAAAGCATAAAAAGTTTCAAATAAAAGTTGGGGGTACCGATTTTGAAAAGAGAAGATCTGAGAAATATAGCCATTATAGCTCACGTTGACCACGGAAAGACCACTCTTGTTGACGAAATGCTAAAGCAAGGCGGTGTTTACCGCGAAAATCAGGTGACGACCGAGCGTGTAATGGACAGCAACGACCTTGAACGCGAGCGCGGAATCACGATTTTAGCTAAAAACACCGCAGTTCACTACGGTGACGTCAAAATCAACATCATAGACACCCCCGGCCACGCGGACTTCGGCGGTGAGGTTGAGCGAATTTTGAAAATGGTAAACGGCGTAATTTTGCTGGTCGACGCGGCGGAAGGCCCTATGCCTCAGACCCGCTTCGTGCTCAGCAAGGCTCTTGAGATGAACCACCGCGTTATCGTGGTGGTAAATAAGATAGACAAGCCCGACGCGCGCCTTGAAGAGGTTGAGGAGGAGGTTTTGGAACTTCTTTGCGACCTTGACGCCACCGACGAACAGCTTGACAGCCCCATGATCTTCTGCTCGGGCCGTCAGGGAACGGCATCTCTCTCTCCTTATCAGCCCGGCGAGGACCTGCGCCCGCTGTTTGACACGATTCTTGAATATATGCCTGCACCCGAAGGTGACTCGGATGGCGACCTTCAGATGCTTATTTCCTCTATCGACTACAATGAATTCGTGGGCAGAATCGGCATCGGACGCATCGAACGCGGTTCTATGAAGGTCGGCCAGGAGGCCATGGTCTGCAATTACCACACGGGCATGACACCCAAGAAGGTAAAGATCGTTTCTATTTATCAATTTGACGGTCTGAGCCGTGTGCCCGTAAACGAGGCCAAGGTGGGTGACGTGGTCTGCTTCTCGGGCGCGGCGGATATCACTATCGGCGATACCATAACCGCCGTTTCCAACCCCGAACCCCTTGAATTTGTAAAGGTCAGCGAGCCTACCATGGAAATGACCTTCGCCGTAAATGACAGTCCCTTTGCGGGAAAAGAGGGCAAGTTTGTCACCTCCCGCCAGCTCCGCGACCGTCTTTACAAGGAGCTTCTTCGTGATGTTTCCCTCCGCGTCAGCGACGGCGACACCACCGACCAGTTCAGAGTTGCGGGACGGGGGGAAATGCACCTTTCCATTCTTATTGAAAATATGCGCCGCGAGGGCTACGAGCTTTGCTGTAGCACTCCCCGCGTGCTCTACAAGGAAATCGACGGCGTCAAGTGCGAGCCTATGGAGCGCGTGACTATCGACGTTCCCGCCGAGTCTGTGGGCACGGTCATTGAAAAGCTGGGTCGCCGCAAGGGTGAACTGCTCGAAATGAATCCTATCGGTTCGGGCTCGAGAACGAGGATCGAATATTCCATTCCTTCAAGATGCCTCATCGGCTACCGCTCCGAGTTCATGACCGACACCAAGGGTGAGGGTATCCTCAACACTCTCTTTGACGGCTATCAGCCCTTCAAGGGCGAGATCCCCATGCGCTTTACAGGCTCTCTTATTGCTTCCGAGACTGGTGAGACTACCAGCTACGGTCTATACGGAACTCAGGAGAGAGGCGATATGTTCGTGGGCGTTCAGACCCCCGTTTACGAGGGCATGATCGTAGGTCAGAACCCCAAGGGACAGGATATTGCGGTCAATCCCTGCAAGAAAAAGCACTTGACCTCTATCCGCTCCACGGGCGCGGACGAGAAGCTTATCCTTACTCCTCCCATTATATTCAGCCTGGAGGAGGCTATCGAATTTATCAACGACGACGAGCTTATCGAGGTCACTCCCAAGTCTATCCGACTTCGCAAGAGCATCCTCAACACCGAGCTTCGCCTCAAGGCGGAAGCCAAGCGCAAGAACGGAAACGCGTAAAATAAAAGCCGCAGGAGTGCAACTCCTGCGGTTTTTATTCAGTTCTTTATAAGCGCTTTCAGCTCGTTCATGAAGGTGTCGATATCCTTGAACTCGCGGTAGACCGAAGCGAAGCGCACGTACGCAACATGATCCAGCTTCTTCAGCTTCTGCATGGCGATCTCGCCGAGTTCGGTGGATGTGATCTCCTGACGGAGAGAGTTCTGGAGCTCGCTTTCGATGTCGTCTGCGATCTCGGCGGCGTTTACGGGACGCTTCTGACAAGCCTTGAGCAGACCCGACATGAGCTTGTTCTTGTCAAAAAGCTCCTTGCTGCCGTCCTTTTTTGTGACGATTATCTGAACGGATTCCACCATTTCAAAGGTGGTGAATCGCTTGTTGCAGGCGGGACATTCGCGACGGCGGCGAATACTTGTAAATTCGTTTATGGGTCGGGAGTCGATAACCTTGCTGTCAACATTCCCGCAAAAAGGACATCTCATGCTTCAAAAATCCTTCCTTTCGTTTTTGCGGACACAACCGCTTTACTCTATTTTAATACAAAATCTGCCAAATGTAAAGAGCTTTTTATCAAAATGTTGTAAAAAGGACCATAAATTTGGGGTTGAAATGGCTTTTTTAATATAGTAGAATATATTCGTAGACAAAAAACGCGGTTTTTCGAGGGTAAACGACGGCTTTGGGTGTGTTTCGCAAGAGAAAAACGGGGAAAGGAGCTTTTTAAATATGAAAAAATTCGCGCACAAAATGACGCGGCAGGGATTTATTGTGCTGAGCGTGGCGCTTGCGCCTGTTCTGCTTGCACTTTTGACCTTCGCTTTCCGAATGGCGGACGCCGACCCGCTTGAAATATACGTAAAATATACGAAAATGTTTGAATACATATTGTCCGCCCTTTTGATCGCCGTGGGCGGCGGACTGCTCACCGATTACATATTTCGAAGCTCGAAATAACGCCTCTCTCTTGACTTGGGCGACGATCTGCGGTATAATTTCACTATAAAGAAAAAAGGAGGCTGCGGGTTTGCAAAGCGAAACGAGAGAAAAATCAGTTCTGGTCGCCATGAGCGGCGGTGTTGACAGCTCTGTGGCGGCGCATATAATGCTGTCCCGCGGCTTTGTGACCGAGGGGGCTATGTTCCGAATGTACCGCGGCGAGGAGGACTGCTCGCAGGAGACTGACATCTCCGATGCCAGAAAGGTCTGCGGTGAGCTGGGTATACCTCTGTCCGTTCTGGACTTCCGAGAGGATTTCAAGCGGGAGATCGTGGAAAAATTCATTCGCACTTACGAGGAGGGTGGTACGCCCAATCCTTGCGTTGACTGCAACAGAACGGTGAAGTTTGGAAAGCTTCTTGATTTTGCGCGGTCGCGGGGGCTTGAATATATTGCCACGGGTCATTACGCTCGAATCGAATATTCGTCGAAGCTGGGGCGTTATCAGCTGAAAAAAGCGCTGTCGACCGAAAAGGATCAAAGCTACATGCTCTGCAACCTTACCCAGGATCAACTTTCGAGGATAATTTTCCCATTGGGCGAGACCGACAAGAGCGCGGTGCGCTCTCTTGCCGGCGAGCTGGGCTTTTACGTGGCGCAGAAAAAGGACAGTCAGGACATCTGCTTTATTCCCGACGGGGATTATGCGGTGTTCATGGAGCGCTACACGGGCAAAAAATATCCATGCGGAAAGTTTCTTGACGCAGAGGGAAACGAGGTGGGCGAACACAATGGTGCCGTGCGCTATACTATCGGTCAGCGCAAGGGACTTGGTCTTGCTATGGGCGAGCCGGTCTACGTTTGCCGCAAGTGCATGGAGAACAACACCGTGACGGTTGGAAAAGAAGAGCTTCTTTTCAAAAAGACCCTTATAGCGAAGGATTTTAACTGGGTCTCGATCGAGTGTCCCGAGGGGGAAATACGGGCAAAAGCCAAGGCCAGATACCGTCAGAGTGAGGCTTGGGCGACGGTTATACCTATGGAGGGCGGCCGTGTGAGGATCACCTTTGACGAGCCCCAGAGAGCCATGACCACGGGTCAGACGGCTGTGCTTTACGACGGAGATATACTGCTTGGTGGCGGTGTGATTGAAAGTGTTGAGGACTGAAATGGAAGAAAGATTTGAGCGGACTGCCATGCTTTTGGGCGAGCCTGCAATAGAGAGATTGAAAAAAGCTCACGTGGCACTTTTCGGCGTGGGCGGTGTCGGCGGCTACGTTCTTGAGGGGTTGGCGCGTTGCGGTGTCGGAAAATTCACGCTGATCGACAACGACACGGTGTCACTCTCAAATATAAACCGTCAGATAATCGCCACCGAGGGTACTGTGGGACTCCCCAAGGTCGAGGTGGCCAAGAAGCGCGTTCTGAGTATAAATTCGGCGGCACAAGTCCGCGCCGTAAATATGTTTTTCCTGCCCGAAAACGCGGGAGAAATAGATTTTTCCGAGTTTGATTTTGTGGTTGACGCAGTGGATACAGTCAGCGCAAAAATTGAGATCGTGCTTCGTTGTCAGGAGGCGGGCGTGCCCGTCATCAGCTCAATGGGAACGGGAAACAAGCTCGATCCCACAGCTTTTGAGGTGACGGATATTTACAAGACCTCTGTCTGCCCGCTGGCCAGAGTTATGCGTAGCGAGCTGAAGAAGCGCGGGGTGAAAAAGCTGAAGGTAGTCTATTCAAAGGAAGAACCGAGAAAGTCCGAAATCAAAGGAATAGAAACGGAATGCGGGCGCAGAAGTGTTCCTGCCAGCGTTTCATTTGTGCCTTCGGTGGCGGGACTTATAATTGCAGGCGAGGTGGCAAAGCACCTGGCGGAAAAAGGTGACTGACATGGCGAGAATTTACAAGTCTGCGGTGGAGTTGATAGGATCTACTCCCCTGCTTGAGCTGACGAATATCGAAAAGGAGATCGGCAACGGCGCAAGGATCTACGCAAAGCTGGAATCGAAAAATCCCGCAGGCTCCTCAAAGGACAGAGTGGGATATGAAATGATAGCCGACGCGGAGCGCCGCGGACTCTTGAAGGAAGGCTCGGTTATAATCGAGCCTACCAGCGGAAATACGGGCATAGGTCTGGCTTCGGTGGCGGCGGTGCGTGGCTATCGGTGCATTATCGTCATGCCCGACAGCATGAGCGAGGAACGCCGCGCACTTATGCGCGCATTTGGTGCCGAATTGGTGCTGACCGACGGCGCAAAGGGCATGAGCGGTGCCATTGAGGAAGCCGAAAGACTTGCAAAGGAACTCCCCGGCTCGTTTGTTCCCGGACAGTTTGAAAACCCCGCAAATTCGGCGGCTCATTTCAAGACTACGGGTCCCGAAATCTATGATGACACCGACGGCGAGGTCGATATTTTCGTTGCGGGCATCGGCACGGGCGGAACTGTCACGGGAGTCGGCAGATACCTGAAGTCAAGGAAGCCGACGGTGCAGATTGTGGGCGTTGAGCCTGCGTTGTCGCCCTTTCTGACAAAAGGGCACGGTGGTCCTCACAAAATTCAGGGGATCGGCGCGGGATTTGAGCCGAAGGTCCTTGACAGAACGGTCATTGACAGGATAATTCCCGTGTCCGATGAGGACGCGATCCTGTGTGCCCGCGAGTTTGGCAAAAAAGAGGGAATACTCATCGGAATATCCTCGGCCGCGGCTCTTTTCGCTGCGATCGAGGAAGCGAAAAAGCCCGAAAACGCAGGGAAGAGCATAGTGGTTCTTTTTCCCGACGCGGGAGACAGATACATCTCCTCGGGGCTTTATGACTAAACAAAAACGGAAGGCGAAACGCCTTCCGTTTTTCTGTTATCAGAGAAAAGCCTTCAGCTTTTCGATGTTTTCTTGCTCAAAGGAGATAAGGTCACGGCCCAGACGCAGGGCGCGGTCGGGGCAACCGTCACCCTCAAATTCTCTGACCTTTTTGGTCATGTCGGTGATTCCCATGGTAGAGCCTTGTATCATCATTTCCGCCATGTGGGAAACGGTAGTGTCCGTGAGCGTGTTCATCTGGATCCCCATTTTTGCCCCCAATTTTTTGAGGAATGAATCCTCACGGGGGTCGACACCAAGGGGTGTCAGCTGCCACTCGGCCTCGGACGCAAATTTTTCGTAGCCGTTGAGCTGATCGGTCAGCTGATATCTGAATTTCTCGTCCTGGACCTTGGGCAGAAGTGTAAGAATGGCGTCTGAGCCCATTTTCACGTTCTTGTATATATAGCAAAGCAATTCGGGTGTTTTTTCCATTTCTTTTTCCTTTCGTGTTTATGATCTGCACTTTTATTTTGCCCGCGTCGTTTTTTTTCATACCTCAAAAAATTCATATAAAATTAGATAATTTCGAAAATAAACAAAATTCTCTTGATTTTCTCTACAAATTGTTATATAATAAACTTATTATGGAGTATTGTCGTCTTTTTTTCGGCGGCAAAGGAAAGGAAAAGGATATGTCCAGAGTTTCAAAGCACAATTATTACCTTGATATCGCACAGACCGTTTCCGAAAGAAGCACCTGCCTTCGCCGTTGCTACGGTGCTATCATCGTCAAAAACGACGTGATCGTTTCCACGGGCTACAACGGTGCGCCCAGAGGAAGAAAGAACTGCTGCGATCTCAAATTCTGCATGAGAGAGAAGATGAACATTCCCCGCGGTGAGAGATACGAGCTTTGCCGTTCTATCCATTCCGAGGCTAACGCCATCATCTCCGCGCCCCGCGAGCAGATGCTGGATTCTACTATCTACCTTTGCTGCACCGAGCCGGAAACAGGTGAGGTACAGCCCGGAAGCAACTGTTGCATGATGTGCAAGAGAATGATAATCAACGCGGGAATCAAAAAGGTTATTATCCGCGATACGAAAGAGGACTACCGCGAGATCGACACCGACGAGTGGATCGAAAACGACGATTCTCTGTCGGGCGAGTTCGGATATTGATGATGAATACCACACTTGAAGCAAGGCTTGAAAAAAGCGGCGTTCCCGCGGATAAAAATCCGCTGACGGTCTGTTTTGTCTGTACGGGCAATACCTGCCGCTCGCCTATGGCAGAAGCGGTTTTAAATCAACTGGGGCGCGTTCCCGAGTTTTGCACAGCTTGCCCACCCGAGCTTCTCGACCGTCGGAAAATAATAGCTTGCTCGGCGGGAATTTCGGCCCTTGAAGGTATGCCCATATCGCAAAATGCGGTGGAGGCACTTGAAAATAGCGGGGTCCGCGCGACCCCCAACAACAATTATCCCGCGCACACGGCGCATCAGATAAGAGAAGCCGATTTTCTCACCTGCGACCTGGTGGTGGGCATTTCAGCGTCTCACACCATGGCGCTCCTGACCGCTTTCCCGCAGTACGCGTCGAAAATAACCTGCCTGGCAGAGAATATTCCCGACCCTTTTGGCGGCACGCTTGAGGACTACGAGGCGTGTCTTGAAAAGATCAGACGTGCGGTGGGACTTATGTTCTTTGGTGACGAAAATGCCTGAGATCAAGCTTGAGATCGTTCGCCGTGAGCATCTTGCGGACGTGGCAGAGATAGAAAAGGAATGCTTTTTCTGTCCTTGGAGCGAAAAGGCTCTTGAGGATACGCTGATCTGTGGACAGGGTACAGGCGTTGTGGCTTTGTGCGACGGACGCGTCGTGGCGTACGGAGGTATGGTCATCGCTCTTGACGAGGCGGAGATCACAAATGTGGCGACGACCGAGGCGTATCGAGGCCGTGGTTTCGCAAAAGCCGTCATGGGCGAGCTTTTTCGGGTGGCGCACGAGAGGGGCTGCAAGAGTATGTCACTCGAGGTGAGAGAATCGAACTCTGCGGCCATTGCGCTTTACCGGGGGCTGGGGTTCGAAAACCTTGGCAGACGACCGAATTTCTACCGCTTTCCCCGTGAGGCGGCTATCATAATGGTGAAACAACTTTCTTGATAAAGGAATAAAAAATGTACATTTTAGGTCTTGAAAGCTCCTGTGACGAAACGTCTGCGGCCGTGATCGAGATGGGCGAGGGCAGGAGAAGGATACTTTCAAATATAGTGGCGTCTCAGATAGACGTTCACCGTCTTTACGGCGGCGTCGTGCCCGAGATAGCCAGCCGCGC
>JAZODH010000069.1:0-15996 GCA_045596925.1 Eubacteriales bacterium | reverse complement strand
GAAAAGGATATTGCAGGCGAGCCTGTTGAGATAGATCCCGAGGGTAAGACCTCTATCTTCGTATTCAAGACCGTCGTTGACCCGTTTGTTGGTAAGATGTCCTTCTTTAAGGTCATGAACGGTACGCTGAAGACCGATATGGTATTAAAGAACGCAAGAACGGGTGCTTCCGAAAAGGCTTCCAAGATATATACGCTTATGGGTAAGAAGCAGAGCGTTGTAAGCGAGCTTGCCTGTGGCGATATCGGTATGCTTGCAAAGCTTTCCAACACTGCAACAAACGATACACTCAACCTCGAGGGCACCACTCAGTACGCTCCCGTTAAATTCCCGGTTCCCAATATGTCAATGGCTATCGTTCCCAACGCAAAGGGCGATGAGGATAAGATCTCCCAGGGTATCACCCGCCTGCTTGACGAGGACTTCACGGTTAAGTTCGAAAACAACGCAGAGACTAAGGAAATGCTTATTTACGGTATGGGCGACCTTCACCTTGACGTTATCGTTTCCAAGCTGAAGAACCGCTTCGGAACCTCCGTTAAGCTGAATACTCCCAAGATCCCTTACCGCGAGACCATCACAAAGCCGGTTGACGTTGAAGGTAAATATAAGAAGCAGACCGGCGGTCACGGTCAGTACGGTCACGTTAAGATCCGCTTTGCTCCCGGAGAGGGCGACGGTTTGACGTTTACAGAGTCCACCGTTGGCGGTTCTGTTCCCAAGAACTTCCACCCCGCCGTTGAAAAGGGACTTCTTGAGGCTATGACCTCGGGCGTTTCGGGCTACCCCGTAGTAGGAATCGCGGCCGACCTTTACGACGGCTCTTACCATGACGTAGACAGCTCGGAAATGTCCTTTAAGCTGGCGGCAGGTCTTGCTTTCAAGGAAGCGATGAAGACGGGACGTCCCGTATTGCTTGAGCCTGTGGGCAAGCTGCTTGTAACTATCCCCGATGACTTTGTGGGCGACGTTATGGGCGACCTTAACAAGAGACGCGGACGCGTTATGGGTATGGAAGCGGCAGATATCAAGGGCAAGACGGTCATTGAAGCTGAGGTTCCCAAGTCCGAGATGCTCGATTATACTATCGTTCTCCGTGCGCTGACCCAGGGCAGGGGATACTTCTCCTTTGAGTTCATCAGATACGATGAAGTTCCTTCTGCCATTGCTCAGAAGCTCATCGACGCTTACAAGGCAGCAAACGGCGACAACTGATAAAAGCATTAACCGCTCGGCGAAAGCCGAGCGGTGTTTTTATTTGACGATTTGGTTTTCGTGCGCCTTTCTGTACTGCGTCGGCGTCACGCCAACAAGCTTCCTGAAGCATCGGCAAAAGTATGCGCTGTCGCTGAAATTAAGCTCCTGTGCAATCTGCTCAACGCTGAGGAACGAAGTCTCAAGCGTAAGCTTTGCGCGGTTAATCTTTCCGGCAAGTCGATATTTTGTAGGGGTCATGCCGCTGTATTCCTTGAAAAGCCGTTCAAAATAATTGACGCTGACGTTGCAGAATCGGGCAATTTCTTCAACGGATTTTTCCTGGTTCAGGTCCTCCTCCAGGTATCTTATGCCCTTGTAAATACAGCCGAAATTCCTTGCCGAAACACTGTTTTCCCGAAAAACGCGGGAAAATTCCGCAATTATCGAGAACGCTGCGGATTTTAAGGCAGGCAGAGATATCTGCGGTCTCGATCTTTCGCTCACAAGTGCGGAGAAAAGGGAAGAAAAGATTCCTGCGCGGGAGGATTCGATAACCGTTGCACGGTCGGAAAGCTCGATTATCTCTCCGTCGTTTCCCACAAGAAGAAATTCGAAAAGACGGCAGGAGACCTTGCTTCCGTTGTGATCGTTTGAAAATTTCCAGGTATAGGTCGCGCCGTGAGGAATAAAGAAAAGATCGCCTTTAGTGACGGGGATATCTTCTCCGTCTTTGTCGCAAAACACCGCGTTGCTGCCGCAAAAATACAACAGTGCGTCTGTGGGACGGGGGTGATTCATCTGAAATTCCGCGCCGTTTTCCCACCGCTGGTTCATGGCAAATATTTTTACTATGTCAAAATCGGTGCTGTTAAGCTTTTCTATGGGTAGCTTCATAAAAGTCACCTCCTGCAGAGAATATGGTAATACAATTTTCTGCTTTTGTCAAGAGAACTGTGTGAAAATGTACAATAATCTGCAGATTTAATACATTGATATTACGGCGTTTTTGTGGTATGGTATAATCAAACAGCACAAAGACTGAAAGGAAGGACTGTTATGGTAAGAGTTGGTATAATCGGAGTTGGCGGAATCAGCCGCAAGCATATAAACGAGCTGCTTGAGATAAAGGAATGTAAGATCACGGCGATCTGCGATATTGATCCCGATGCGTTGAAAAACACCGCTGAGCGGATAGGCATAGATGAGGCTCATTGCTTTACGGATTACCGCGAGCTTGTGGACTGTCCCGAGGTTGACGCGGTGGAGATCTGCACCCCCAATTATCTGCACGTTCAAATGGCGGAATACGCGGTTATGCAGGGCAAGCCCGTGAACGTGGAAAAGCCTCTGGCTCTTAAGGTCGAGGACACGGCAAACCTTGACAAAATGATCCGTGAGCGCAATCACCCCAATATGATGTGCTTTTCCTATCGCTTCATGCCGGGCGTGCGCTACGCAAAGCATATACTTGACCGCGGACTTATCGGACAGATCATCAGTATAAACGTGGAATATCTCAAATCCACAGGTCTGCAGGAAGGACGCCGCCTTGAATGGCGGTTTGTTAAGAAATACGCTGGCACGGGTGTGCTCGGCGACCTGGGCGTTCATCTGATCGATATGATGCGTCTGCTCATCGGTGACGTAAAGAGCGTCAGTGCCATGGCAGGAGTGGTAGTAAAGAAGCGTCCGAAGCTCGACTCCGATGAGCTTGGTGACGTTGAGACCGACGACTATTGTAATTTTATAGCCGAGGTTGAGGACAGAAAGCATGGCGGGTGCATTCCCGCATCCTTTGCGATCACAAGATGTGCCATCGGACACGCAAACACTATTAAATTCGATATTTTCGGAACGGACGGAACAATATCCTTTGACCTGAACAATTCAAGTATTCTCAAGGTCTGCATCGGTGAGGTGGATAAGAACGGCAACGGTCTACACACGGTCACAGTCCCCGATAAATTCAAGGTCAACCAGGAGCAGATGTTCATCGACATGGTAAACGGCAAGGAATGTGAGTTCCTGCCTACCATCGAGGACGGAATCGAGTGCCAGAAGATCCTTGACGCACTTCTTGAATCCTCCGAAACAGGAAGACGCATTACTCTCAAATAATACAAAAATCCTCCGACTGTGTCGGAGGATTTTTTGTGTATTATTTAACTTTAAGATTTTCGATTATTACACCGTTGAAATTATTTATGAGAATGCTTTGTCCTACCTCTTCGGTCGGTCTGACCGTGCAATTTCTTACGACGATTTTATCTATCAGATCAACTCTGTCGTCAAAACCCAGAATTGCCATGGCGGGTACGGCATTGCTCTTGTACTCGGGCGCGCCCTCTGCGTTGGTTCTTTCATAACGGATTCCCGTCAGAACGCAATTTTCGCAAAGGAAATCTTCAACTCGGCTCAGCGTGGGAGCACCCTCACCGTCGTTGTTGTAATTGAGCGCGGTTTTTATATTGAAGCAAGGAACTATGCTGTCGTACATCCTCACGCGCTTTATGTAGCCGCCTCTTTTTCTCGTGGTCTTGAACTGGAAGCCCACCGAGCCGTGCTCGCAGTCGATATTCCACATGGTCACGTCGCACACACCTCCGCTCATCTCGCTTCCGATGGCAAAACCGCCGCCGCTTGTTACGTGACAGTCAAAAATATTGATGTTTTCGGTAGGTCTGCCTATTCTGTTTCCATCGGGATTTCTGCCTGCCTTGATGGCTATGCAGTTGTCACCGCAGTCAAAATCCGTGTTGAAGCAGGTGCAGTTGGTAGAGGAATCGGGATTCCAGCCGTCGCCGTTGTGAATAAACGCGGATTTTATCTCACAGGACTTCATAATAACGCTGTCGCTGTATATGAAGTGAATATTCCAGTAAGGTCCGTTGGCGAAATGAATATTCGAGAGTATCACGTTTTTCGTATTGCTGATGTTAACCAGCCTTCCGCGCAGACGTCCCGCAATGGTTTTTGCTCCGAATTGGAACTCGCTCAGCTTCTCCTCACTCAGGCTGTCAACGTAGTCTTTTGTGCGGATATATCCCTGTGCCAGCATATCATCGTGAAGCGGATTTCCGCCGCCGATGATCGAACCGCCGCCTCGAATGACCACGTTTTCGCAGTTGTATTCCGAATTTTCGTCAAGCTCACCCATGTTGATAAGCGAGCGGAAACACATCATATTAAGACCCTCGGAACGGCTCTTGATAAGAGGCAGATAATCCTCGCTGTTTGCCGAACCTTGAATGGTTGCGTTTTTGTCAACGATGATCTCGGTGTTGCTGTGTACGTTCAACGCGCCTGTGAGGTAAGTGCCCTCGGGAAAATAAACGGCTTCACCTGCACGGCAATCGTCAAATGCTCTTTGCAGAGCAGAGGTGTTGATGGTAGAGCCGTCGCCTACGGCAAAATAAGGTGCTTTTGTAACGTCTATTTTGACGGGAGTATTCTTTGTAATATAGCCTTCCTCGCCCACTAAAATAATTTCGTTGCCTGTTTTCAGCTCCACCTTGACCGTATATTCGGTCTCGGGGACCAGACCGAAGATCTCAAAATGAGTTTTTCTTGTGTCAGCGATCGGATCGCCGTTTAGATAAACCTTGTAGCAGTCGGATTCAGAGAGGGAAGCGACCCTGTTCCAGTAAACGGTTATTTCACTGTCAAAAATTATTGCGCTTAATCCTTCTTTTAACATGAGTGGCTCCTGTTTTTATTTTGTATTCTCTTCAAAAATTATTCCGTCGCACTGTGGCTTTGATGCCTTGACCTCTTGGTCGTTTCGCGGTGTCCAGAGGAGCTTTCGGGCACCCATCTTAACGCAGAGTCTTGCGATGAGAGGGAACTTGTCCTCGAAATCATACGCCACGAAATCCACGCGGCAGAGAAAATTCAGAAGCAGGTGCTTTAAGACAAAGCCCAGCGCGCCCTTTGTTTTCGTCAGATTGGCTGACAGTATTCCGCGGGGAATGTCGGGACGGTGCTTTGCAAAGCCGCGAAGGAGCAAGGGATTAAAGCTCTCGACGATAAAATCGCCCTTGTATCCTTCCAAAACTCGGCAGACCGCAGGGCAAAGCGCGGTGCTTCCGCTTTCGCCTTTTAGCTCTATGAGTATCGGCACTCTCCCGTCCACAAGCTCTAATACCTGAGAGAGCAAGGGGATCTTTTCCTCGGTCTGCCCAAGGCTCAGGGTCTCAAGTTCTCCGTAGGTCATCTCGGAAATTTTCCCCTTGACCCCCGTCATTCGGTCGGTGGTGTAATCGTGGAAGACCACTACCTGCCCGTCGGCGCTGAGCTGAACGTCAAGCTCGATCCCAAGTCCTTTTTCAACCGCACATCTGAACGCCGTCAGCGAGTTTTCGGGTATTCCGTGACCGTGGAGACCGCGGTGGGCGTAATCGCGAATAAAATGCACCATTCGCTTTTTTGCACCCCGTCTGGGAGCTATGGCAAAGACGATCAGAAGTATCAGCGCGGTGACGGTGCCGACGGCAATATATACGGTCATCATCAATCGTCAGCTCCCAGGCTTTCAAGAACGCCCTTAGTGTCCGCGGGACGGCTGTCGCCGTGGCGGACGATAAGCATTGTAACAAAGGCAAATCCGACGCAGACCGCCGCATAGGGGAATAGTATCTTCATGCCCAGCTCGTCCATCAAAAATCCGCTGAAAACGGGCGTGAAAGTCTGCGCCGCCATTGAAGCGGTGTAATAAAATCCCGTGTATTTTCCAACGTTTCCCCCGCGGGAAAGCTCAACGACCATGGGGAAGGAGTTTACGTTGATAGTAGCCCAACCGATACCGCACATAACGAACAGAATATTCATAGCGATAGTGGGGCTGGAGGCGGACATGAAGCTCGCGATACCGAACGCCGCGCCAAGCAACACGACACCTGCCAGAATAGTCTTTTTCCGTCCGATTTTTGACGCTACGATACCTGCGGGGAAGTAAGCCACGATAGCCGCCGCCTGGGCGATTATCATGGTCAGATTGTAGTCCTTTTCAAGTATCTTCGACGCGTAAATGGAATACTTGCTGGTGACGGCGTTGTATCCCAGATACCAGAGCACAACCGAGGCAAGAATAAGAAGCAGGGAAGCAAGCTCACCGCGGCTGAGCCGTCTGTCGCCCGAGCCGTCCTCGCTGTCCTCAACTATGCCGTTTTCCGCGCTGACTCTCTGCATATCAGCAACGAACTCAGGCTCTTTGACCTTGCAGATAAATATAACGAGAGAGATGAGCATAATGGCACAAACGATACCCACGTAAAGGGTGTAGTCCATAAGCTGATTTTCTATCTTGCCCGTGCCCACGACCATTCCAAGCACCAGCACCGCAACACCGCCCACGGATCCCATGAGATTGATGACCGCGTTGCCCTTTGAGCGCAGGGGCTTGGGGGTGACGTCGGGCATGAGAGCCACGGCAGGGGAACGGAAGACCGCCATTGACAGAAGTGAGGCGAATAGTATCACAATAAAAAGCATAAGAGGTGCGGGATTTGACGCAGTCACGCTTCGTGCGTATGCCTCGCGTGCGGGAACAACGTAGTTTTTGTAGTTCTCCGTGCCGTTTGCGGTATCGTTTGTGGCGGTAAAGGACAGCCATTCGTCCTTCTCAAAATCCGAAATTTCAAATTTTTTGCCGCCGGGAGTGGTCAGCCGGCCGCCGTCAAAGTCGTAAAGCACCTCAAGGGTCTGCGTGCTGTCAAAATCCGACACTTCTTTGATATTCTTCAACTGCATGGTATCGGCAAAGGTCAGCGCCAGGAACGCAATTATGGCAATCACCGTACCGATGATGATAAAGGGCGTGCGGCGTCCCTTTTTACTTTTGCTTCGGTCGGAGATCGAGCCAAACAGGGGAAGCAGGAACAGAGCAAGCACGTTGTCAAGTGCCATGATGATTCCCGAAACGGTCTGGTTCATGCCGAATTTGCTTGTTAGAATAATGGGAATAATGTTGTCGTAAGCTTGCCAGAATGCGCAGATCAGGAGAAAAGCGAATCCGACGTAGAGAGTTCGTTTGTAATTCAGCTTCATGACTTTACCTCTTTCTTTGTCTTTTGATCGTCAACGATGTTGTTCAGCCAAACTCCGCTTTTCAGCATAAAGTAGCCCAGGAAGCATTTGACTATTTCCATTCCGTTGCAGCAGAAATAGAGCCACTCGATTGATATGCTCGTGAAATTACCCAAAACGAAGGCAACAGGTGCGAGAATGACGCAGGTGAAAACGCTGTCAAAGAGAATAGTGATAAATATTTTTCCCCCACTTCGCAACGTAAAATACACGGCATTTGAATATGCACGAATGGGCATGAGCACGGCGGAGATAATAATGAGTCTCTGAGCCAGCTCACGGACAGCGGACTCGGTGTCGTAGATCCTTGGGAAAATGCCCGAGAAGAGCACCAGAACGCCAACGGTGAGGGTCGCCACGAATATTGAGAAGGTGATGAGCTTTCTGTCTTTGTCAAGTGCCTCATCGATCTTGCCCGCACCGAGGAGCTGACCGATAATGATTCCGATGGATGTGCCCATTGCCAGGAAGGTCACGTTGCACACGTTGATAATGGTAGAGCTTATATTGACCGCTCCCAGAACGTAGTGTCCCCTGAGTGAGTAACACTGGTTGAGCAGTGCGATGCCAAGAGACCAAAGGGTCTCGTTGAGCATCAGCGGAACTCCCTTCATATTTATTGCGTGCATAAGACGCGCGGGTATGTAAAACCCTTTGAAGAGACCGCGTGCAAAGGGACATTTTTCGGTGTTGCGGTGGGTCCATATGATAACGATCGCCACCTCGACGTATCTTGAAACGACCGTGGCAATGGCCGCACCGTCCGAGCCGAGGGCGGGTGCGCCCAGCAGACCGAAGATCAGGATTGCATTGAGTCCAAGGTTTACGCCGACCGCGCAAAGTCCCGCGACCATAGGAACCATTGTCTCGCCCGATTCGCGCAGAGAGCTTGCATAGCACTGGCTGAGTGCAAATGCGGGGATTCCCGCAAGCATTATGAGAAGATACCGACGGCCGTGCATGAGCGTTGCCTCAATGTCCTTGACGTCTCCGTCTCCTCTGAGATAGAGAGTTATGAGATTCTCTCCGAAGAGGATGAATATCCCGCATCCGATAATGGTGATGGCGACGGCGATCAGAAGCTTGTATCGCAGGACGTGGCGGCAGCCTTCAAAATCCTTTTTGCCGTAGAACTGAGCACCGAATATTCCCGCGCCCGAGACTGCACCGAAAAAGGCCAGGTTCAGGACGAACAGCAGGGTGTTGGCAACTGCCACGCCCGACATCTGCACCGTGCCCACGCGCCCGACCATTATGTTGTCGAGGAGGCTGACGAAATTGGTGATGCCGTTTTGTATCATGATCGGTACGGCTACCGCCAGCGCCATTCTGTAAAAGGCTCTGTCGCCTATATATTTTTTGAAATTCATATAAATAAAATTCTCCTTTGCGGAAACTGATTTTTCCCCAGCCATTTTACCATATAATAAATAAAATTTCAAGTAAAAAGCCTTTTTTGAACGACTTTTTTGAAAGAATGTCAGAAATACAATATTTTTTACGGGTCAGAAAATCAAAAACAGGCTATTTTGGGTGATTATGCTCCCATTTTTGCAAAAAAGCCTTTACTTTTTCTTGGATTTGTGATAGAATCAACATGTTTGAAAAAATACTCAAAACAGGAGGAATTTTATGAAAAAGACAGTTTTAAAAAAGTATGCGGAGCTTATCGCGCGCCGCGGTGTTAACATTCAGAAAGGTCAGGAAGTTATCGTTATGGCAGGTCTTGACCAGCCCGAGTTCGTTTATATGGTAGTGGACGAGTGCTATAAGGCAGGCGCGGGAAAGGTAGTGGTTGAATTTGACTACCAGCCCCTGACAAAGCTTCACGTCAGACATCAGAAGCTTGCGACCCTCGGTAAGGTCGAGAAGTGGGTAGAGGAACGCTGGAAGCACTACACAGAGGTACTTCCCGCAAGAATTTATCTCGAGTCCGACGATCCCGACGGTCTTAACGGCATAAATCAGAGCAAGCTGGCAAAGGCCGGCGCAGCAAGAATGAAGGTCATCAAGCCCTACCGTGACGCTATCGACAATAAGCATACATGGTGCATCGCGGCAGTCCCCGGCGAGAAGTGGGCAAAGAAGCTTTTCCCCAAGTTCTCAAAGAAGCAGGCTATCGAAAAGCTCTGGGAGGCGATCCTTTACACGGCCCGTGTTGACGACGATCCCATCGCAGCATGGAACGCGCACAACGAGGACCTTGCAAAGCGCTGCAAGTACCTCAATGACCTGAACATCGAAACTCTCCACTATAAGTCTGCAAACGGCACCGATTTCACCGTTGGACTTATGCCCGAAAGTAAGTTCGCAGGCGGCGGTGAGTACACGCTCTCCGGCGTTTACTATAACCCCAACATTCCCTCCGAGGAGTGCTTCACTTCTCCCGCAAAGGACACGGCAGAGGGTATCGTTTATTCCTCCAAGCCTCTGTCCTACAACGGCGAGATCATCGAGAACTTCAGCATCCGCTTTGAGAGCGGCCGCGCCGTTGAGGTGAAGGCCGAGAAGAACGAGAGCCTGCTCCGTGAGATGATCGGCATGGACGAGGGCGCGGCACGCCTTGGCGAATGTGCACTCATTCCTTTCGATTCGCCTATCAATAATTATGGCCTTGTTTTCATGAACACTCTCTTTGACGAGAACGCTTCCTGCCACCTTGCGCTTGGCAGAGGCTTCTCGGAGTGCATGAAGGACTACGATAAGTTCACTCTGAAAGAGCTTCAGGAGAAGGGGCTCAACGACTCGATCATTCACGTTGACTTCATGATCGGTACGGAGGACCTTGATATCACGGCAAAGACCCGCGACGGCAAGGAAGTAAAGATCTTTGAAAAGGGTAACTGGGCGTTTTAATGACACGGTTCATATTTGTCAGACACGCGCAAAGTATTGCAAACGATAAAGGCGTGTTTATCGGTCATATTGATTGGGACCTGTCCGAGCTTGGCTTTCGCCAGGCAGAGTTACTTTGTCGCTATTTGACAGGGCAGGGCTATCGCCCGGATGTGATCTATTCAAGCGATCTGCTTCGTCCTTGCCATACCATCGAGCCGTTTGCAAAGGCCGTGGGCATGGAGATCGTCAAAAACAGACAGCTCCGCGAGATATACGCGGGCAAATGGGAGGGTCAAAAGTTCGACGATCTTCCGAATCTTGATCCCTCCTATAAAATCTGGCAGCAGGATATTGGACGCGCTCAGACAGACGGCGGCGAGAGCGTTGCTCAGCTTTACGAGCGCATCAACGCCGAGGTCGATCGCCTTGCAAAATTGCACGACGGACAGACCGTTATGATAGCCACTCACGCCACCCCCATTCGTTGCCTGACGGCACGGGCGCAGGGAGTTGGACTTGATGGAATGAAGGATATCCCCTGGGCGATGAACGCTTCGATCAATATCTTCGATCACGATGGCGAAAACCTCACTCCCATAGAGCTGAATAAGCACGAATTTCTTTCCGATCTGTCAACGGAGCTTCCGAAAACGTGCTGAAATAAACAAAAGCAGACGGCACAGCCGTCGGCTTTTGATTTATGCGTGGTTTTCTTGCGCGTAAATTCTTCTCGAAGTTTTCTTTTCTTCCTTCGACTTTTGTTTTCTTTCCCCTTTGAAAATGCCGCTAAGCCACCTCATATCCTCGCGGTCTATAACGCCCGTCAGACGAACGAAAACAAGATACACAAAAACCGCCAGAACCGAGCACAGAATAACCTGCATCTTCACAGAAACGGGCGGGTCGAGCAGAGTAAAAGCAAGTCGCGAAAGGGTCACAGCCCCCGCCGCCGACAAAAGCGGAGAAATAACCAGCCGGCCCACCGGAAGCTTTATTTTTGTCACATCAAGCAAGCGCATAAAGCTGAGGGAGAAATTGATCAGCTCGGTGATGTAGACCATCAGAATGTACCCCGATATGCCCATATTTGGAAGTAGAAATATGACAAGGATTACCGACAAAAGCGTGTCTAAAATATTTACGTTCATGGTGAACACCTGCTCGCCAAGACCTTTTAAGATCGAGTCGGTGACACCGTCCAGATACATGATAGGAATGAGCGGTGCGATCTGACGTATGTAGCTTGACACTTCCTCGCTGTCGTATAAAAGCCGCCCCAGCTCACCCGAAAAACAGAGCATTACAGCCGCCGCGCCCATAGAAAATATCAGCGAAAACTGCAGGGCGCGGACGGTTATGTATTTTATGTGTTTTTTCTCACCCCGCACCGCGCTTGCCGCAAGCTCGGGAATAAGCAGAGAACCGAAGGCCGACAGTATCGCCGTGGGATAAAGCACCGCAGGAAACGCCATGCTGTGGACCATTCCGTAGCCTGCCAGGGCCATATCCTGTGTCAGCCCGCTTTTTCGCAGATTTCGGGGAATGAGAATATGCTCAATAGTGAGAAGCCCCGAACGAACGTATGTTCCAAGGGCAACGGGCAGGGCAATGGCGCATATCTGACGCATGACGGCGGAGGAGGGCAGAGGTGACAGCCCTTTTCCGGGGAGTGAGCGGTCGGTCTTGAAAAGAATAAAGGAAATCAGGCAAGCCGAGATCTCGGATATCACGTCCGCACTCACCAAAGCTATGCAGGCGTACCCCGCACCACGGTCAAGGAAGAGCAGGAAAAACCAGACCGTAAAACCGATCTTTATAAACTGCTCAAGAACTTGGTAGACCGCGCTTTTGTATACACGCTTCACCGCCGTAAAATACCCGCCGAAAGCGGTGGTGAGAGAGATAAAGGGAAGTGAGGGCGCAAGTATCATCAAAGGATAAACCGTTCTCGGATCTCCGAGGATCTTTTCGCCGATGGGTTTCGCAAAAATGAACAGCACAACCGCCGCGCCGCAACCGAAAATAAGGCAGAGCAGTATGCTTTTTTTCATAAACTTCCGCGCCAATGCCATGTCTCCGACGCTTGCCGCTTCGGAGACGGTCCTTGTGACCGCAAGTCCGATGCCCGACGTGGCAACGGTCAGAGCGAAGCCGAAAACGCTCATGATAAGCGAGAAAAGCCCCATGGCTTCGGCTCCTGCCTTTGAGGAAACGTAAACGCTGAAGCTGACGGCGATGCTGCGCATAGCAAGCGCCGAAAGCGCCATCAAGGCAGAGTTGCTGAGAAATTTCCGCAGATTGTTCATATATAAACTCCTAAAATAAAACGAGATTTTTAATATTTTATGAAAAAATCCCGCTCGATAGAAGATTTTTCTTTACATTTCGGGAAAATAATGATATAATCACAGTATAAACTATAGGAGGTTTTGGCGTTGACAGATAAGATTCAGATAACCATTGCAAGACAATACAGAAGCGGCGGCCGATGCGTAGGTGAGAAGCTCGCCGAGCTTCTCGGCTTCAGATACGTAGATCGTGAGCTTGTGACCATGGCTGCGCAGAAAAGCGGGTACGATCCCGAAATCCTCAGCCGTGTAGACGAAAAGTCGGCGGGAAGCCTTCTTTATACTCTTGCCATGGGTTCGAATACGTATGGCGCGCATAACGGCGGATTTCAGCTCGATATGCCCATAAACGATAAGCTTTTTATCGTTCAGTCGGACATAATAAAAAGTCTGGCTGACGAGGAATCCTGCGTTTTTGTGGGAAGATGCGCGGATTACGTTCTGGCGGAATACCCCGGCAGAATAAGCGTTTTCCTTTACGCTTCAAGGGAGGCGAGAATAACTCGCATCGCGCAGGAGCACGGGCTCAGTGAAAAGGAAGCATCCGAAGTAATAAACAAGACCGATAAAAGAAGAACGAGTTACTATAATTTCTACACGGGCGGCAGATGGGGAAACTTTGAAAATTACCACTTGATGCTTGACACGTCTGTGCTGGGCACTGAGAGGACCGCCGAGATCATTGCACAATACGTAAGATCCAAGAAAATGTAAAACGAAAGGAGGCAGTGCGGTGGAAAACGTGAAGAAAATGAAAAGAACAACGATGAAAATGGCCGCTGTGCCTCTTGTGGTGGTTCTTGTGACGGTCGTTCTGCAGCTCGCGGTGGTTTTTCTGCGGGAACGGGGGCTTCTGCCTTCGTTTTTGATGAGCGAGACCGTTGCGCTTTTGATATCAAGCTTTTCCCAGACGGCGGCTTACCTTTTTTCCGTCCTGTTTGTAAGATACTTAATGGGAAGCGATTTGATGAGAATAAGATTTCATCCGAGAAAGGGAGTGAACCCCGTTCCGATCGCCCTGGCGGCGGTGGCGCTGATTATCGCGGCGTCCAGATTTACGGCTGTAATAAACGATACGTTTTTCGGCTTCTTTTACAGCGGACTCGAACAGGACATATTTGAAAAGTACAATATTTTCGTGATACTGATCACGTCCGTTATAATCCCTGCTTTTTTTGAGGAGCTTGTATTCAGAGGACTTATCCTCACAAACCTTTTGCCCTTTGGCAGAACCTTTGCCATAGTTGTAAGCGGCATCATCTTCGGTGCTATCCACGGAACGGTCAGCCAGATACTTTTTGCCACCCTTGCGGGCATCGTTCTGGGGTGGGTATACGTTGAAACAGGCTCGCTGTGGTGCGGGATTTTCGTCCATTTCATCAACAATCTCGTGAGCGTTTGCGAGGGCGCGATCATATCCGCGCTTCCTTACGCCACTGCCATGAAATATGTGTATATCATCGAAATAACAGTGCTTTTGATCGGCATAATTTCCGCCGCGGCGGCGGTGTCTGCCATGAAAAGGAGAAAGGAGCAGGCGACCGAGAACGGATTTTTCGGTATTACTCCCGTCACCTTCCGCGGCGCGGAGAGCAATATCGGACTGAGAGACGGTATAGCGGCGTTTTTTAACCCCGTGATGATAGTTTTCCTTCTGTATTCGTTTTTGCTTATAATCCTATGACCGCAGATGAGATCTTTATGAGGGAGGCCGTGACTGAGGCGAAGAAGGCGGCGCTTGAGGGAGAAGTTCCGGTGGGCGCTGTGATAGTTCGTGGTGGCGAGATAATATCCCGCGGACACAATACCAAAGAAAGCCGCGGCATTGCCACGGGGCACGCAGAGATCAAGGCCATTGAGGAGGCTTGCCGCGCGCTCGGCTCCTGGCGGCTCTCCGACTGCACTCTTTACGTCACCCTCGAGCCTTGTCCCATGTGCGCAGGCGCAATAGTGAACGCCAGGGTCGGCAGGGTGGTTTTTGGGTCACTCGACCCCAAGGCGGGCGCTATGGGAAGCGTGATGAATTTCAACGCTTACCCCCTCAACCATAAACCCGAGATCACCTCGGGGGTGCTTGAAGGTGAGTGTAGCACGCTCCTTTCCGCATTTTTCCTTTCAAAAAGAAAATAAAAACGCAGGAAGCCTCCTGCGTTTTTATTTGGGCAATTTTTCAAGCCTGCCCATTTTCTTAATGGCGTCCCGAAAGAGCAGCAGCTCGTACTCAAAATCCGCCGCTCTGTCCTTGCCCGAAAATGCTTTCAGCCCGACGAAGCGGCGGTCTATCTCTTCCACTATGTTGTGGTTGACCGAGAGGGAAGCACGAAATCGCATCCGTTTCCAGTATTTCTCAGCTTCAAGGATATTTTCAGTCCTGTTCTCACCCGCCTCTATGACGTCCAGGTGTTCACCCAGATCCTTGGCCACCGATAAAATAAAGGAGCGGTTTATGAAGATCAGGAGCAACATGAGTGCAAGGATTATAAGCGTTGCCGCGAATACCTTCATTTTGAATCCTTCCTTATATATAGGAGCTGATCGCTGTCGTCCACGCCCAGCAGGTAAATGGACTCTATTGGTTTTTTCAGCTCTTTTAATTTTTTATCAAGCCATGCCCGACTCTTGCCCGACTTTTCCAGATTGTTCTGACAGATCTTGCCGTCGATAACAAGTAAATGAAGCATGCCGCTTTCCTGCGGCTCCATGTCGAACATCTCTGCCGTGGGAGGAGAAAAGCGTGCTTTGGGAATGACCGTCAGCTTTCCGTTCTTTTCGAGTATGGCGTATTCTACCTGGGTGGGATTGGTGCAGTTTGCACTCCGCAGCTCACACATAAGCTCCTCAAGGGATATCCTGTTTTTTTGTAATTCCTTCTGAGCTATCTCGCCGGAGCGGATAAGTATGGCAGGACGTGCGGACAAAACGCTTTTCAGCGCAGGGATTTTTATGAGTGCCACCGAGGAGATGACTTCAATGGCAAGTAGGGTGATTATGGGTATCACCGCGTATAAAATTGGCAGATCGGTGTTCTCGATGGGGGTCACGGCAATCTCCGACACCATCAGAGTCGTCACAAGATCGGATACTTCAAGCTCTCCTATCTGCCTCTTTCCCATGAGACGCATTGAAATTATCAGCACCGTGTATATAATTACCGTCCTGAGGAATATGGTAAGCAAACAAAATCACCTCAAAACTTATGTTCGCCGACACCGAAACTGTTTATTCTGTACAAAATAAAAAAATCTTCGAAAAACTCTTGACAAATAAAGGGGATTAAGGTATAATGTGCAAGTCGCTGTGCGAAAACGCTACGAAATAAGTTGAAAAAAATTGAAGAATTTTTGAAAAACCTATTGACAAAGTGAATACACGGTGATATAATAGACAAGCTGTCCCGAAAAAAGCGGGAAAGCGGATTGGTCATTGAAAATTGAACAACAAGAGATGAAGTACAAAGCATATGAATATGTGTGAAAAGACGAATCTCGCAATTTCTTGAGAATACTACTCAAACAAAAGTAAAACGAGC
>JAZODH010000068.1:0-43968 GCA_045596925.1 Eubacteriales bacterium | reverse complement strand
CTTCTTTTGCGAAAGAAGAAACAAGAGAAATGAGACAAAGAAAATTCTCCGCAAATGAATTCTCAAAAACAAAACCATTTGCTTAAACTTTGCCTTTTTTCATTTTCTTTTTTAAAGAAAATGAAAACGCGATACCCCCCCATAAATCAATTCTTTTTAAAATTTCATTTGTGTGCGGAAATTTCCCTTTTTCTCTTTTTCTTCTTTGTGGCGCAAAGAAGAAAAAGAGAAATCGGGCGAAAAAGAGAAAAAGCAAGAAACGCTTTCCTCGTTCTCGCTGGTCGCAAAAGAAATTGTCTCATACGCGTCAAGCGCTTTTCGCAATTCCTTTTGCTGAGGCTCGAACTCGGTCACTCCGTTCCCGAGCAAGGGCAAAAGATCACCCTTGCTCTCTGTCAGAATAATCTGAAAGCAAATCTATTCTCTATATAGCTCACTGCAACTATATCCGAAAGCTCCCTCCCGGAGGGAGGCTAACGGCTGCACCGTCGTCTCCACATTCGCGGGCGCGGCACAAACTGTTTGTATTAAATCCCCTATGGTTGTCCCCACAAGACGAGACGTCCGCTTACAACATACCCCCGAAAGGAGAATTTTATGCCCTCATTCCACAGATTTATTCTGATTCTCAACCGCTGCTGTACTCTGTTCCGCGCCGAAAGGACCCCGGACGAGGATCTTCCCCCTTTCCTGCAAACATACATTCTGCCCATCTGCAACACTCCCGGAATGTCTCAGGATCAGCTTGCAAAGCTCATGTTCATAAACAAGAGCAACGTGGCTCGCCACCTGGCATCCCTGGAAAAATCTGGCTACATAGAGCGCCGTCAGAACGAGGACGACCGCCGTGTGACCAACGTCTTCCCCACCGAAAAAGCATTTTCTGCCAAGGAGGAGCTTATAAAGGGTATCCGAGAGTGGAACAGCTACATTATGGCCGAGTTTTCCGAGGAAGAGGCCTCCGTCTTCTACAATATGCTCTCTCGCGCCGCAGAACGCGCCTCCTCCTACGCGGGGCGCAGGTTCGAGGAGGAGGAGCAAAGGGAGGATAGCCAATGAAACTGTTTCTGAAATATTCCAAGCCCTTTGCTCCCTACGTCTGTCTTGGACTTTTCATCAAGATCTTAGGCTCCCTCTCCGAGCTTGTGATCCCTTTTATCCTGGAGCACATCATCGACGTAGCAGTGCCTGCAGGCAGTATGCCCGCCGTCCTTTTCTGGGGCGGTGCCATGATAATCGCGGCGCTTTTGACTCTGGTACTTAACGTCGTGGCAAACCGCATGGCGGCAAAGGTCGCCCGCAACGTCACCGAGGGCGTACGCCACGATCTTTTCCACCGCGTAATGTACTTGACCTCGGCGCAGATAGACAAGCTGACCGTCCCCAGCCTTGAATCAAGGCTGACCTCGGACACCTTCCAGATACACCGCGTTACAGGCATGATCCTCCGCATGGGAATCCGCGCGCCTATTCTGCTCATCGGCGGCGTGCTGGTAACGCTTGCTCTTGACCCCGTCATGACTCTGGTCATGCTGGGCACACTTCCACTTATTGCCGTTTCGGTACTCATCGTTTCGAGAAAAGGTATCAAACTTTTCACGGGCGTGCAGGACAGGGTGGACTCAATGACAGGCGTTGTACGCGAAAACGCAACAGGTATCCGCGTGGTAAAAGCTCTTTCAAAGACCGATTACGAAAAGCGTCACTTTGACGGCTCGAACCGTGAGCTTGTGGCTGCCGAAAAACGGGCACAGCTTACCATGGCGCTGTCAAATCCTCTGATCACCTTTTTCCTCAACGCAGGACTTGCCGCTGTTATTGTGGTGGGTGCATATCGGGTGCAGGGAGAGCTGACAAAGCCGGGCGTTATCATCGCTTTCATGTCCTATTTCACTATCATCGCAAACGCGATGATTGCCATTACCCGAATCTTCACCATGATGACCCGCGGTATCGCCTCGGCAAACAGAATAACCGAGGTACTGGAGCTTGGTCAGGAGCTTACTCCCGTGGAAAACACGAAAAAATGCCCCCGTGAGGGCTACATAGTCTTCGACCACGTGGACTTTTCCTACGGCAAGATGAAAAAGACTCTTACCGACATAGATTTTACTCTGCCACAGGGCGGTACTCTCGGAATTATCGGCGCTACGGGATCGGGAAAATCCACCGTCATTCAGCTCCTTATGCGCTACTACGACGCCGACCGCGGCGCCGTCTATCTTGACGGCCGCGACGTGCGATCCTACACTTCGGACGAACTTTACTCCAAGATCGGAATCGTCCGTCAGAACGATTTTATCTACAACGACACCGTAGAAGAAAACATCAGCTTCGGTCGGGATCTGCCCCACGCAGACGTGGAAAAGGCGGCGGTCATCGCCCAGGCCCACGGATTTATTTCAGATATCGAAGAGGGCTACGAACACATCCTCACCTCAAAGGGTACAAACGTGTCGGGCGGTCAGCGGCAAAGGCTTCTCATTGCCCGTGCTCTGGCGGGCAAACCAGAGCTGTTGATACTTGACGACAGCTCCTCGGCACTCGACTACAAGACCGACGCAAATCTGCGCCGTGCCATTTCGGAAAACCTGGACGGCACGACTCAGGTGATCGTGGCGCAAAGAGTCAGCTCTATCATGGGCTCGGATCTTATCCTCGTTATGGACGAGGGCGAGATCGTCGCCGCGGGCACTCACGAACAGCTCATGGAAAGCTGTGCCGTATACAAAGAGATCAGCGATTCGCAGTTGGGAGGTGCTTTCCTTGAATAAAGGTCACGGTCCTATGCGAGGCATGGGCGGTGAAAAGGGTGAGATCAAGAAGGATATACTCCTTCGAATGTTCAAATATACCTTTGATCACAAGGCTCTGCTTTCACTGGCAATAATTATTATGGTGGCTTCCAATCTGTTGGCGCTCTGGGGTCCCGACCTGTCGGGCAAGGCAATAAACGCCATCGGAGACTCCCCCGATTCGGTGGACATGAAGACCGTTATCTATTACAGCGCCCTGATGCTTGGTGCATTTGCGCTGTCGGCGGTCCTCGGATATATCAACTCCATCGTCATGGTGAACCTCAGCCAGAAGATCACCTACACCATGCGCCGTCAGATATTCGATCGGCTCATGTCCCTGCCCGTGGGTTATTTCGACAGAACCGCAACGGGCAACATAATAAGCCACATCTCCTACGACGTTGACACGGTCAACGCCTCCCTGTCAAACGACATTCTTCAGATCGGAGCAGGCGCCATAACCGTTATCGGATCCCTTGTAATGATGCTCCGCATCTCGCCTGTTATGGTGTCGGTGTTCTTGTTCACCATTCCTGCCTCCATCATCTTCACCCGATACAAAACAAAGAAGATCCAGCCCTATTTCAGGGCGCGGTCGGGTAAGATCGGCGAGCTGAACGGCTACGCGGAGGAAATGCTCTCGGGTCAGAAAACTATTCGCTCGTATAACCGTGAGGAGGTCATCGTCTCCCGATTCGACAAGAAGAACAAAACTACGGTCGACGCATATTACGACGCCGAGTACCACGGAAGCGTCATCGGCCCCTCGGTCAACTTTATCAACAACCTGTCCCTGTCGCTTATCTCTATGCTGGGCGGCCTGCTCTATCTCTACACCCTCACTCACACGGAAAATCCTATTCCCTATCTGGTAATTTCCCTTGGAAACGTGTCTACCTTTATCATGTATTCAAGAAAATTCTCCGGACCTATAAACGAGCTGGCAAATATCATGAGCGAGCTGCAGTCGGCTTGCGCCGCCGCAGAGCGTGTTTTCAGACTGCTCGACACCGAGCCCGAGCCTGACGACGCGCCCGATGCTGTTGAGCTGACAGACGTCCATGGTGACGTGGCGCTGGAAAACGTCAAATTCGGCTACACGCCCGAAAAGACCATTATCCACGACCTGTCATTTAACGCAAAACCCGGCAATCTTATTGCTATCGTAGGTCCTACGGGTGCCGGCAAGACAACCATCATCAACCTGCTCATGCGCTTCTACGACATAAACGGCGGAAAGATAAAGCTGGACGGTCACGAGTTGCGTGAGATCACCCGCGAGAGCCTGCGGCGTGCTTACACAATGGTACTCCAGGAGACCTGGCTCTTCCACGGAACGATCTTCGACAACATCGCCTACGGAAAGGAAAACGCCACCATGGAAGAAGTGATCGCGGCAGCAAAGGCGGCAAAGATCCATAATTATATCATGAATCTCCCCGACGAGTACAACACGATCCTCTCGGATGACGGCGTGAATATCTCAAAGGGCCAAAAACAGCTTATAACCATTGCCCGTGCCATGCTGGCGGATGCGCCCATGCTGATACTTGACGAGGCTACCTCAAACGTAGACTCCCGTACCGAGCACCGTATTCAGGAGGCTATGTACAAGCTGATGGAGGGTCGCACCTGCTTTGTCATCGCTCACCGACTGTCCACGATCCAGAACGCCGACCTTATCCTGGTTCTGCGTGACGGCGAGGTCATCGAGCAGGGTTCCCACGACGAACTGATGTCAATGCAGGACGGCTTCTACCGATCCCTTTACTGCTCGCAGTTTGATTAAAATACTCGGGGCTTTTTGAAAAAAGCCCGGCCCCCTTTGAAAAGGGTGCCGGACCCCCTAAACGAACTTGACAAAAACAATGGCTGAACACCATTGTTTTTGAAAACTAAAGGTTCAATTTCAATTACAAGAAAAAACGACGGTGTTTAGCCGTCGTTTTTTTTCTTTTTAGTTTGGGGGGTCCAGGCCCCTTTTCAAAGGGGCTTGGCGGTGTTTAGCCGTCGTTTTTTTGCTTTTTAGTTTGGGGGATCCAACACCCTTTTTAAAGGGGGTTGGAGGTCGTTTTTATTTCTTTTTTCTTGTTTTCTTCTTCGCCGCGGAAAAGCCGAATTTTCCAAGCTTCTTACCCAGGGCAAAATAATCACCGTGGGCGTATGCGCAAAGCTCGGCTCGCTCAAGGCAGAGCTTGCCGTCCTCTCCGATATACTCCTCGGCCACGTTCACCGCCACAATGTCGGCAAGGAACATATGGTGACTTCCAAGCTCCACCACGTCCGTCACCTTGCATTCAAGTGACAGAGGGCTTTCGGCTATCATAGGGCATTTGACCTGACTTGCCCTCTCGCGGGTCAGCTTGCATTTCTCGAATTTATCCACCTTTGCGCCCGTGTAGACCCCGCAATAGTCCGCCGCGCGGGCAAGAGGAACGGTGGTCAGGTTAATGACAAACTCACCGCTTTCCTTTATCATGTTATAGGAATGGCGTTGCGGGCGCACGGATATGTAAGTTTTCGGCGGCTGGGAATTGATGATTCCCGTCCATGCGATGGTTATGATGTTGTTCTCTCCGTCAATATCGCCACAGCTGACCATGGTCGGCGGCACGGGAGAGAGGAGCGTACTGCCCTTCCAATTTATTTTTGACATATTTCTCCTTTTTGAAGATTTTTTTATATCTGTTTAAGACTTTTGTCAAATTTTTCAAAAGTTTTGATCAAGCTTTTTTAAAAGCTTGCGCAGTGGAGGTCACGCAGACCTCCTCGCCGCCGCAGCGGCGAAACGCTCTTGTCGGCGTTTCTTTTTGCCAAGCTTTTTCTTTGCGCCTGTTGCCGCCAAAGAAAAAGCGGATGTTCGGTTTTTGGCTTAATTTTTATAAACTCTCGGAACTCTTGCGCTGATCAGGCACAGGCATTCGTAATCAATAGTCCCCGCACGCTCTGCCAAGTCGTAAAGCTCCTGCGGGTCGCCGCCAAAGAGGCGCACGGTGTCACCTGTTTTGCAGTCGATACCGCTCACGTCTATCATGCACTGGTCCATGCAGATGCGACCGATAATGGGCGCTTTTCGCTCGCCCTTTGCCGTTTCGACCGTCACGCACGCCCCACCGTATGCGCGTATAAATCCGTCGGCGTAGCCTACGGGCAGAGTTGCCACGGTCATCTCACGCTCAGCCCTGAACGTGCCGCCGTAGCTCACCGTCTCGCCGGGCGAAAGCTTGTGGATATGCGCCACCACAGTCTTGAGCTTCATTACGGGACGCAAAAATTCGGCGTCGGTGTCCTGCGAGGGTCTTGCGCCGTAAAGAACGATGCCCGCGCGGACGTAATCAAGCCCCAGACCTCCAAAGCGCACGGTAGCGGCGCTGTTTGAGGCGTGCCTTATGGGAGGGCAGCAATTTTTGTCCTCCAGCGCCGAGCAGACCGCCGTAAATCGGCTTATCTGACGCTCGGTCAAAGAGTCCTCGCCCTCGATCTCGTCTGCCTTTGCAAAATGTGTAAAAATACCCTGCACGTCAAGTCCCGAAAGGGAAGACAGCTTTTCTACGTCGTCCGCCGCCTGCTTTATCTCCGCCTCGTTTCGGCAGAGAAAACCCAGGCGGTTCATGCCCGTGTCAAGCTTTACGTGAACTGTTATTCTGCACCCGCTTTTTTGCGCGGCGCGGTCAAGCTCGGCAGCGTATTCCGGGGAAAATACCGTCTGAGCTATTCTCTTTTCCGACAGGATATGCGCTTCCTCGGGCAGAGTGTAGCCTAAAATAAGTATCTGCGCGTCAGATCCCGTTTCGTCACAGACGCGACGGACCGAAAGAGCCTCCTCTATGCAGGAGACCGCGAAAAAGTCACAGCCCTCGGAAATAAGAGCCTCGGTACAGCGGTCCGCACCGTGACCGTAGGCGTCCGCCTTTACCACCGAGATTATCTTGGACCTTTTCCCGCCCGTGGCAAGCTCGTCGACCCGCGCCTTAACCGCCCTGTAATTTGCGCGGAGCGCCGCCAGGTCGATCTCCACTCTTGCCTTGTGAATGGGCAGGGTGGGAAGGGAGGCGTAAAGCCTGATTATATTGTCCTTATCCTTGCTTGTGTAATTCATCGTTATTTCTTACTCTTCCTTTGGCATAAATTCCCGCAAAAGCGAGCCCTGTGACACCGCTCTCTGCGCCAGCTCCGCCGTCACGGAATAAAATTGCTCAACAGCTCTTTTCACCGTCTCGGTGTAGTCGTTTTTCTCGGTGAGAGTTTCAAGGACTCTTCGCACAAAAGGACTCATGACCGTACATTCGCAGGAGTGGAAGGTGTTGATCGACACGTCCGCCAGGTGGCGGTAGGGGTACAGGTGCTTATCCTCACCCGCAAGCACGCTCTGCCAGACCTGATAGGTCCTGTCAGCGCTCATGCCGCGATAGTAAAAATCGCGTACTACGCGCCGTATAAATCTGAGCTTTCGACCCGAAATTATCCTTTCACCGCCACAGGTTATGTTGGTGGAAACGCTGATAAACATTCTGAAAATACCCTCGGTGAGAATGCCGTCGGTCAGCAGAGGGTTCAAGGCGTGAAGCCCCTCGATTATGACCAGACCGCCCTCGGGGACCTTTATATGCTCTCCGTCCTCGATTATCTGTCCCACGTCCCCGAAAATATATTTGGGGATAACCGTCTCCTCGCCCGAAAGCAGGGATTGTATGCTCTCTCTTATCCTGTCGGTACGCAGAGCGTGGACCGACTCCATGTCTATCCGACCCTGTTCGTCGAGAGGATAAGCGGGATCGTCCTTTGTGCGGTAAAAATCGTCCAGGGAAATATCCCAGGCGCAATATCCCCGCTCACGCATCATCTTTTCGATGATGGCGGCGCTTGTGGTCTTGCCCGACCCGCTGGGTCCCGCCAAAAGCAACACCTTCCTCTTGCCCTGCGCCGCCTCAAGGGCATCGCAGACCTCTGTCAGATGCGACAGATATTCGCTGTCCGACCGTGCAGAAAGGGCAAAAAGATCGGCTTCGGCTTTTTGGTTCAGTTCACTTAATTCAATATTCATTTGCCCTCCGTTTTTCGGCGCGCCGTCCGCGCCTCTTATTTATCCGAGCAGCTTGAGATACCCGCAATATTTGTCAGATTGTCCTGTGAGCCCGCCTCAACACGAATGACCGTTCGCCCTTCAAGCTCCTTACCCACCATAGCCGTGGCGATCTGGCGCGCACCGTGCTCCTTTAAGCGGTTATCGATGGTCGCCACCAGCCTGTCGTTGGCGTAGATGCGGATAGTACCGCCGTCGTTTGTGTTGTAATACATGATGCCCGCCACGGGGTCGTCGGTGACGTACTCGTAGGAGGTGGGGGTAGCCTTGCTCAGAGAGGTCGCCTCAACGAAGGTGAACTTATCAAAGCAGTTCGCCTTTGCATCGTATGCCGCCGTTCTTTCGGGGACCTTGCGGCCGCTGTCCATATTTTCCTGCACCACCGCTTTTATAGCCTCAAGATAAACGTCGCTTCCCTGAGGAGTCGGATTCAGCCCGTCAAGTGCGGTGTCAAAATCCACGCTGTTGTCCTTAAAATACTGTATCATATCTATGCAGACCGCGCCGTAATAATCACTGAGAAGACGCACTGTTTCGGCGTTTTCATTATAGCCTGCGGCATTTGCCTCAATTACGCAGAAGATCTCGCACTTGGAGTTCTGGTTTTTGATGCTGCGCAAAAGTCCGTCGTAGTAAAAGGCGAAATCCTCGGGATCGTCCTGGGCGCCGTAGCAGACCACAACCAGGTCGTATCTCAGCCCACGGGGGTACTCGTTCATCATAGTGTACCCATAAAACGCTGTGGTATTCACACGGGCGTAGTTTCCGCCCTGTACGTCAAGACCGAAGTGTCTTTCCCAGTGCGCCACAGCATCAAACACCCACTGATGCTGACCCGAGCTTGTAGCGGTCGCCGCACCGTTACCAAGGAAAAGCGCGTTTACCTGAAGACCTTCCTTCATTTTCTGATAAAGGTCGTACTTTTTCTGCTTTTCCTTTAGTACAGTGCTCTCATTTTTCTCCTTGTCGTCCTCGTCAAAGGTGCCCCGAAGCTCCTCGTTGAGTTGATGGAGTCGGTCCTGCTCTATTCGGTCGTTGTGATTTGCATTTTTGAGCAGAAGAAAGAGCACTACCGCAAGCGCCACGGACAAAACAAGGCCTACAAGCGCAAATACGGTCTTTCTTCTTCTCAGATTAGGCAGATAAAACATTTTTCCTCAAATGTTCCTTTCTTGCTTTTACTCAATTATCCCCAGCTCGTCAAGCTTGGTGACGAAAGCGGCAACGTCACGGCGGAGAATCTCTTCCTCCGCCTGAAAATTCTCTTTCATGGCAGAAAGGATCTCCTCCTCTGTCGCGCCCTTTTCAAGCATCTGCCAGATGAAAAAGGCACTGTCCGACAGCTTTATCATTCCGTTTCCGATGGGGGAATTTTCGTCAAAGGAGACGGCGTAGTTGGTGTCTCCTATCTTTCGAGTTATAAATCCGTCCTTGATTTTCATTTCTTATATCCTTTCCCCCGTCATAGCACGGCAAGCGACGCGCGCCGCCTCGTCCTCCATATTGCAACGAAGCTTGTATACGGGAATGGTTGTCACCATTGAATCTATCATATCCAGCAGAGCACTCATGTATTTTTTGTCGGACACGATCAGCATCTGCCCGTAGAGCACGGGCACGGCCTCGCCCGAGCCGATGCGCTCGATCTCGTTCGTTTCTCCGCGGGTAACGATGCAAATTCCGTCAAGAGGTGCCTGCGTGTTCCTTTGATATCTTTCTTTTCCGCACCAGGGAGTGCCGTAGGCGATGAATTTCACACCCTCGCCATCCTTTACCCTGCGGACAAGGGGCTTGTCGCCGTTGACCATTTGAACTCTGTCACCAAAGCACTTTTTCCACAGGCGCACGTGTGTCGTTTTCCCTGTTCCGCTTTTGGCGGTGAAGGCGTAGGCGCGTCCGTCAAAGGTTATGACCGCCGCGTGGAGGAGAAAACAGTCGTCCTGCCAAAGGAACTCGGACACGTAGCGGTATGCCGACAGAAACTCCAAGTATTCGTCCGATGCCGCAGGCTCCCCTGCCTTTTCCATGCCCAACCTTTGACGGGTCATGTCCTCGTCCGACACCTCAAAGGTGCAGTCGGGGGTGCAAGGCTCCACCGCATAATCGGCGCACGCTTTTTTAATATAGCCGAACCGCTCTTTTATCTCAAAAGTGCGGTCGGCGATCCTGTAAAATCCCATTTTTTGCCTTTCGTATATTTTATAATTTTGATTTGGTTTCAGGGGTGTTTGGTGTCCGTGAGTCCTCAAAAACGGAGGTGTTCAGCCGACGTTTTTGTCAGATTTGTTTGGGGAGTCCAGGCCCCTTTTTAAAGGGGCTTGGGAAAAATTCGGCGTTTCTTTTTGCCAAGCTTTTTCTTTGCGCCTGTTTCAGCCAAAGAAAAAGCGGGTGTTCGGTTGAGGTGAGGTTCACCGTTATCGGTAGACGATATCCCTCTCCGTCACGATGTAATCGTGACACCTGCAATCAAAAGGCCCCTTTGTGTAAAGGGGGCTCCGCCGTAGGCGGTGGGGGATTGTTTTGCGTGAAAATCTCACTTTTTTACAATCCCTCCGACGCGGTGTAACCGCGCCACCTCCCTTTACACAAGGGAGGATTTTTTATATCATTTGCGAATGATTTTCTTTGTCTCATTTCTCTTGTTTCTTCTTTTGCGAAAGAAGAAACAAGAGAAACCAGACGGAAAGAGAAAAAAGAAGAAAGGCTTCCTCGGTCCCGCTTGCCGTTTGATAAAATTCCCCTGCGTCAAGCGCGGTGAATTTTATCTGCTCTCATGCGAGACCTGCGGTCATTCTACATCCGCGAATTCGGCCGGTCCAAATCATTCGCTCCGAATTCGCTGGTATGAGGAAATGGTGGGGTATGTGGCCGTTCGTTTACATCATACCCGGTAGGGTCGGCGCCCCGACGACCCGTAAAAACGTACGGTTACAGAACACTTCCCACAAGGTGGTGTATTAACGACCGCAATGTAGGGGCGAGCATCGGTCGTCCGCAGAAAAACCTCTTTATGCTATTCGCGCCATGAGCAACACCGCCATAAGCGCCGCCAAAGCAATTCGATAAACACCGAATGCCGAGAAGCTGTGGCGCTTCACAAAGCCCATAAGGAACTTAATAGCAACAACAGAAACAACGTAAGCCACGACACAGCCCGCCAAAAGGGCAACTATCTCAGTCGTTGTGATATCCACTCCGTCAAGCAGGAATTTTAAGATCTTCAGTGCCGACGCGCCCACCATTGTGGGCAACGACAGGAAAAAGGAAAATTCCGCCGCGGTCTTGCGGTCGTAGCCGAGAAGCAGACCGCCAAGGATCGTAGACCCCGAGCGCGATGTGCCCGGCACCAGCGCCAAAACCTGAAAGCACCCCATTCCGAGAGCTTTTTTGTATGTAATGCCCTCAAGGGTCTCAACTGTGGGCGTTCTCTTTTTGTTGAACTGCTCGATTAGGATAAAGAGCACGCCGTAGAGTGCAAGCGTTACGGTAACCGTGGTGGCGTTGTAAAAATGCGCGTCGAACCAGTCGTCAAGGAGCAGTCCGATGACCGCCGACGGCAATACCGCCACGATTATTTTAAGCCAAAGTGTAAATATCCTTTTGTTTTCGGGACAGCCGAAAAATCCGCCGTTTTCTCTTTTTGCGGTGAATTTGGGGATAAGAGTCTTAAAATAAAGACTGAGCACCGCAAGACAAGCGCCAAGCTGGATAACGACGTCGAACATTTCCATAAATTCCGCGCTTGCAGGCATTTTCAGAAAGCTTTCAAGCAAAATAAGGTGTCCCGTTGAGCTGACGGGCAGCCACTCGGTGATGCCCTCGACTACGCCGTATACGACCGCAATAAGCGCGGTGATCAGAACCGTCATTGTTCTCCTCCTGCTCGCATAATGTCGCCCACCTTCACCTCAAAGGGCACTCTTGCAAAGAATTTTTGTCCCGGGTGGGGTGCGCTCTCGATCGGCTCTCCCTTGTCCGAGTAAAGCTCGGTGACAAGGAATGCTCTGCCCGTTTTCGCGGGTGAAATAAGCTCCGCGCCATCACCTACGCTCACCTTGTTGCGCTGAATGAAGGGATAGAGCCGTCCGTTTTCGTTTTCGTCGGATACGTCGGGCGCTGTCATGCCGTCAACCTCAATAGCCGTTGCGAAATACGCTTTTTCGCGAATATAGCCGTTCTCGGAGCAGAGATTTGCTTCCTCGGTGGACTTATCAAAATAATATCCCGTGCAGTACTCACGGTGGCTGACGCTCTCAAGCTCGCGCAAGAGCAGGGAGTCAAAGGTGTAGCCCTCACGGTCTGCAAGATAGCGGTCGATACCCATGCGGTAAGCGTTTGTGACCACCGCCGTGTAGTACGCGCTCTTCATTCTGCCCTCGATCTTAAATGAGTTGATACCGCTCCCGACCAGCTCGGGAATATGCTCGATGGTGCACATATCCTTGGAGCCAAGAATAAAAGTACCAAGCTCGGTCTGCTCGATGGGCAGGTGGATGTCGGGGCGCTTTTCCTCGGTGATGGTGTAATTCCAGCGGCAGGGCTGGGTGCAGGCACCGCGGTTGGCGTCACGACCCGTCAGGTAGTTGGAAAGGGTGCAGCGTCCGCTGTACGAGACGCACATAGAGCCGTGAATAAAGGCTTCAAGCTCGATATCCGCAGGAATTTCCGCTCTGATCTGTCTTATCTCGTCAAAGGTAAGCTCCCGAGCCAGAACCACGCGCTTCGCGCCCAGCCGTGCGTAAGCCTTCACCGCCGCCGAGCTGACGGCGCTTGCTTGGGTGGAAACGTGGATCTCCATGTGGGGCAGTATCTCCTTGACCGTATCCATAACGCCCATGTCCGCCACTATCATGGCGTCGATGCCCGACCCCCGCAGGGATTCAAGGTAACGTCTCAGTTGGGGGTATTCGTAACCGCGGGGCATGGTGTTGACGGTCAGATACAGCTTTTTGCCGCGCTCGTGGGTGTACCGCGCCGCTTCAAACAGCTCTTCGACGGTAAAATTGTCCGCCGCGCTTCGCATGCCGAACATATTTCCCGCCAGATATACCGCGTCCGCGCCGTAAAGCAGAGCCGCGCGCAGCTTTTCAAAATTACCCGCAGGCGATAAAAGTTCAATCATAATTTCTCCAAAAAATACGATGGTTATTGTTCAAAAAACGGAGGTGTTTAACCGACGTTTTTGCCTTTTAGTTTGGGGGGGCCAGGCCCCTTTTCAAAGGGGCTTGGGAACATTTCGGCGTTTCTTTTTGCTAAGCTTTTTCTTTGCGCCTGTGGCATCAAAGAAAAAGCGGATTTTAAGAATGGGTGATCTTCACCGCCGTTGATGAGCCGAAAAACTCTATTTACAGTTTTGCTGGAGTAAAGTTATCCGTGATCGTTTCCCCACTTTTCTTTTGATGCCACAGGCGCAAAAGAAAAGTTCCCAAAAGAAAACGCCGATGGGGAAATTTTCGCCCTCTGCAGAGGGCGAGGAGGTCTCCGCGACCTCCACCGCGCAAGCTTTTGAAAAAGCTTGACCAAAACTTTCAAATCGTCAGTCTCCCGCATCCATTTTCTCGCGCCTCTCTCTTGCATCAGCAAACGCCGCCTGCATAAGAGACGCGTCGGCGCACATATCTGCCAGGCGGAAGCGCAAGCCGCCGCTCTGTCTGAAACCCGTGGAGGCAGACGCGATAAAGTCGCCCGGTCCGCGCATTTCAAGGTCGCGCTGGGCTATATCGAAACCGCTGTAAGTGGTCTTCATTATGTTCAGTCGGTGGGCGGCGGCTTCCTTTTGCTCGCCCTGCTCGCCCGACACCAGAACGCAATAGGATTTTCTCTTTCCTCTGCCCACACGTCCTCTGAGCTGGTGAAGCTGAGACAGACCGAACCGCTCGGCATTCTCAACTATCATAAGGGAAGCGTTGGGCACGTTCACTCCCACCTCGATGACGGTGGTGGAAACGAGAATATCTATCTCACCCGAGGCAAAAGCGGTCATAATGCGATCTTTCTCCGCGCTTTTCAGCTTGCCGTGGACAAATTCAATGCGGAAGGTGTCGGGCATTTTTGCCCTCAGCTCGTCGCAATAGCTGACCGCCGCCTTCAGCGGTGTAGGCGCAGGCCGCTCGATGACCTCTCCCGTAAAAATGTCGATGTCCCAAAGTCCCACCTCGCCGATCTCGGTCTCCCTCTCGGGGGAATCCTCCACCGCGGGGCAGACGATATATACCTGACCGCCCTCATTGACTTGCTTTTCGATAAACGCATCAAGCCTTGCGCGATAAGATTCGTCCACCGCAAAGGTGTCCACCTTCTGGCGACCCGCAGGCATCTCGTCAATAATAGACACATCAAGGTCGCCGTAAAGGGTCAGTGCCAAGGTTCGGGGGATGGGGGTCGCGGACATTACAAGGTTATGCACGTGCTCGCCTTTTTTTGTCAGCGCGTCCCTCTGATTTATACCAAATCGGTGCTGTTCGTCGGTTATGACGACACCAAGATCCTCAAAATTCACGTTCTCGGAAATAAGCGCGTGAGTACCGATGACAACGTCTATCCTCTCGTCGCTTTCTCCCGAAATTGCTTGATATATCTTCTTTTTGCGGGACTGCGGAGTTGAACCGGTGAGCAGAGCCACGCTGATGCCAAGCCTTGAAAACAGCTCGGAAATGTCGTCGTAGTGCTGGGTGGCCAGGATCTCGGTGGGCGCCATCAGTGCCGCACGCCGACCGCTTCGAACCGCGAAAAGCATCGCCGCCATGGCGCAGACCGTCTTTCCGCTTCCCACGTCGCCCACGATTATTCTCTGCATGGGCACATCGGTCTTCATATCGCGCTGAATTTCTTCGATGACCCGTCTCTGCGCTCCCGTAAAGGAGTATGGGAGAAGCGCTTCAAGCTCGGCTACATCTCCCTTTTCGCACGCGGGCGCACCGCGCTCGCGCCCGGTCTTTTTCTTTGAAAGCAGAGACAGAGCGAAGTCGAAAAATTCTCCGTAGATAAGCCGGCGCTTCGCCGCCGCAAGTGAGCGGTAATCGGCGGGAAAATGTATATTTTTCTGCGCAAACGCCAAGGTCGGCAGCTTATTTTTAATAAGATAATCGGCAGGAATGGGGTCTTCCTGACCGAGCTGTGCTCGGTACAGAGCCTCCTGCACGTAGCCTGTTACCGCTTTTTGGGTCAGCCCCTCGCACAGAGGGTAGACCGACACGAACGGCGGCAGCTTTTCGGGGTGCTGTTCGTCGAATTTTTCGGCGGCGGGTGAGGACATCTCGAATTTCTTGCCCTTTTTCTCGACCCGTCCGAAAAAACGGTAGGTAGCGCCAAGCTCAAAGAAGTTTTTCAGATAATCCTGATTAAAAAAGGTTATTTCCGCCACGCCCGATTCGTCCCAGGCGCGGAATTTCAGCAGGTTCATGCCGCGCTTGATCCGTGCCACTCTCGGCTCGGTGCCGACAGTCAGCAGGGTCGCCTGCTTTTCGCCCGGGATACACTCCTCCAAAAGCTTTATATCGCCTCTGTGCTCGTATGCGCGAGGGTAGTGCAAAAGCAGGTCGCCCACGCGCTCGATCCCAAGCTTTGAAAGCGCCGCCGCTCGGACTTTTCCGACCCCCGAAATGTCGGTCACGGGAGCGTTCAGAGAATTATTGTTTCTTGTTTCCATTTGTGCTCCCGTCCTTTCGTGGTCTTTCGAGAATTTATTCGGGTCGCCGAGGACGTCGACCCCTACGGGTCTGTGAAAATCGTTCGTCCTCAAAAACGGTGTTGTTTAGCCATTGTTTTTGCCCATTTTATCGGGCAATGTGTCTGTCATTATCATTTTTTAAAAGTTTTTGGGGTTTGGGGCTTTTTTCAAAAAGCCCCAAGCGCTCCTCCTTTTCAAAGGGGGTTGGGGGTCTTTCAGAATCTTACCTTCGTTTCTGTCGTTGCCGCCGCGTTATAGAATCGGCAAATTTTCAGGAACTTCTCGGTAGCCTCAAAATAAACGACCGTCTTTTTGCCGTTCACCTCGGTCAGCATAAAATATCCGTCCTCGGCACCCTCACAGGAACGGCAGTCTACCGTTTTTTCAGGGCCGAAGCGGTCGATGAGGTGGGAATATTTGTCGTTTGCGGGCGCGATGGTCACGCAATCCTTTATTCTGACCTCGCACAATTTTTTTCTTGAGCGGTTTCCGTAAATAGCCGCAAAGGTCACAGACCCCGAAACCGCGCTGTATTCAAATTCCACCTGCACGTAGCGCCAGGTAAAGAACACCGCCATCCAGAGGGTCACGGGGCAAAGGGCGAGGAGAGGGAACATTTTTGACCAGAAGCCAAAAACGAGCCACCCGATAACGAAAAGTATATAAAAGAGGACAAGTCCAACCTTTCGCAGAGCCTTTACGCCCTTCAATTTTTGATCGACCACGTATTCGTAGGTGTTGAAATCGTTCATTTTTTACTCCGAGATATAAATATTCATTATATTTTATCATATATAAGCAATTTTTTCAAGTAGATTTACACAAATTCGCCCTATCCCCCTTGAAAAATTTTTCTGTATAGTGTAAAATATAGCATAACTAATTTTTTGCGAGGTTACAGATATGAAAGCAGTAATAACCGTAACGGGTAAGGACGCCATGGGAATTATCGCCCGCGTCAGCACCGAATGTGCCGAGCGTGGCGCCAACATCGTTGAGATCACACAGAGCGTTCTCAGCGAATATTTTGCAATGATCATGATAGCGGACATCGACAACCTGAAGATCCCATTCTCGGATTTTGTTGACAGTCTGGATTCTATCGGAAAGTCCGCAGGTCTGGTGATAAACACCATGCACGAGGACATCTTCAGCTCCATGCACCACGTTTGATGAGGTGAAATGTAAAAATGCTTAACGTATCCGATATTCTTGAAACTATAAACATGATAAGGGAGGAGAACCTGGATATCCGTACCATAACCATGGGCATCTCTCTCCTTGACTGCGTGTCGGACGACGAAAACGTCTTGTGCGACCGCATCTACGACAAGATCACCAGAAGCGCGGAAAATCTCGTTTCCGTGGGCTGCGATATTGAGAAGCAGTACGGCGTGCCGATCGTGAATAAGCGAGTTTCGGTAACTCCCGTTTCCCTGGTTGGCGGCAGGATCTCCTCCGACGGCTACGTAAAAGTGGCAAAGACCCTGCAAAAAGCCGCGGAGACACTTGGGATAAATTTTATCGGCGGATTTTCCGCTCTTGTCCACAAGGGCATGACCCCCGCCGACAGAAACCTTATCACATCTATCCCTCAGGCACTTGCCGAGACGCAGATGGTCTGCTCCTCGGTGAACGTGGCGTCCACCAAGGCGGGTATCAACATGGACGCCATCTCTATGATGGGAGACGTTATCAAGGAAACTGCGTACATAACCCGTGACCAAGGCTCTATCGGCTGTGCCAAGCTGGTAGTGTTCGCAAATGCCGCCGAGGACAATCCTTTTATGGCAGGCGCGTTCCATGGCGTTGGTGAGCCTGACAGAGTTATAAACGTCGGCGTTTCCGGCCCCGGTGTTGTAAGCTCCGCTATCGCGAGAGCAGGCGACTGCGACCTTTCCGAGCTTGCGGACATTATCAAAAAGACCGCGTTCAAGATAACACGCGTCGGTCAGCTTGTGGCTCACGAGGCGGCAAGCCGTCTGAACACCCCCTTCGGCATCATCGACCTTTCTCTTGCACCCACACCCGCTATCGGCGACTCGGTTGCTCACATTCTTGAGAACATGGGTCTTGAGATCTGCGGCGCACACGGAACGACCGCCGCACTTGCTATGCTCAACGACGCGGTAAAGAAGGGCGGCGTTATGGCGTCCTCCCACGTGGGCGGACTTTCGGGCGCGTTTATCCCCGTTTCCGAGGACGCGGGCATGATAAACGCCGTGGAGCAAGGCGCACTTTCTATCGAAAAGCTTGAGGCTATGACCGCCGTTTGCTCGGTGGGTCTCGATATGATCGCCATTCCCGGCGACACCTCAAAGGACGTTATCTGCGGAATCATCGCTGACGAGATCTCCATCGGCGTTGCCAACACAAAGACAACAGCCGTGCGCGTTATACCCGCATACGGCAAGACCGTGGGCGAGGACGTGAACTTCGGCGGACTGCTGGGCCACGCGCCCATAATCGCTCTCCGCGACGCTTCCCCCGCCAAGTTTATCGGACGCGGCGGACGCATCCCCGCACCTATCCACAGCTTGAAGAATTGATGGCAGGGGGCGCTTGGGGGAGCCTTTGGAAAGGCTCCCCCAAACCCCCGCGAAACTTTTTCGAAGGGGCTTTAAACGGACATATTATCCTCACAAAAAAACGGCGGTTAAACACCGCCGTTTTTTTAAATAATTTTCCGTCAACAGAAATCCGTCAGTGCCATGGGATAGTCCTTTATGGGCAGGTTGACGATAAAGTAACCGCCCAGGGGGTGAGGTTCTATCATGGAATCGGGGATAGAGTAGATCGAGCCGTCCATCAGGTCGACCAGGTGAGGTCTGTCCTTGAGCGCCGAGATGTGCAGGGTCACGGTGCCCTCGTACTCGGTAGTCATGAGCGCGGTGGGCTTCCAATAAACGTACGCCCACTTGCCGTCGTCACGTTTGAAGCAGATGGAGGTGGTGGTGTGGTTGTCGTCGTCCTTGTCGTCTATTCTGTCCGACTGGCGGGGGACCATGATAATAGGCAATCCCGACGCCACGCGCACGTCCTCGCTGAACAGTGCGCAGACGTTTCGGAGCGCGTAGAAGGAGGGCTTGTATTTGTACTCGCTCTTGGTACGGCCGTCCTCACCGAAGTCTGCGCCCAGGATGCCGAAATAGCCGTAATCACGGAAGGTGGGTGCCTCCTCGGTGCGGCAGTTAAGCCCCTCGATCATGTCGACCGCCGAGAAATAGGAAAGGAACTCCACCTCGGATCCAAGGTCTACCATTGTGTGGCGCAGGAGCTGTTTTGCCTGCTTTCTTTCCGTCCACGCGGCACGTCTGAGAGCGCCGTGTCCGTCGCTTCTGGACTGAGAACCGCTTTCTCCCTGAATGATCTTGATGTTGGGATTGTAAAGGTCCAGCAGACCGCGCAAAGAACGGACGCGGTAGGGCACTCTCTGCTCGTTTGTGACGTACTCGTGATAGGTGACGGCGTCGATATAGTCGCCCATGCCCGTCTCGAGTGCCGCCGTCAAAAATCCGGTGGAAACAAGGCAGACCGAGCCGCCGATCATCTTCGCTTCGGGATCTCCTGCCCTTATTGCCTTTGAGGTCTCGATAACGAAATTTCCGTATTCGGTGCCCGAAGGGCCGTGCTTCCAGCACCATGCGCCGTCCGGCTCGTTCCATACCTCGTAATATGTAACCTTTCCCTTGTAACGCTTGGCGATGGCCGTGCAATAATTTGCCCACCCCTGCTTTTCCTCCTCGGTAAAGATGGGAGGCACGCCCACACCGCCGAAATATTCGCCTGCCGCCTCGCTGTAGAGGGGATTGCCGTAGCAAAGGTCGATCCAGGGCCACATCCCGCGCTCGAGCAGGTTGTCAACGACAGAGTCGAGCCACTCAAAGTGATAAACGCCCTTTTCGGTCTCGGTCCTCTGCCAGCCCGACTGGATCCTGACCCATTTTACGCCCGTTTCGGCCAGCTTGTCGTAGGCCTTTTCGGGGTCGTGGAGGTCGCGGTCAAGCTTTTCAAAACCGACGCCGATCCTTGAATATTTGATCTCATTTGAGCTTTTGGGTGTGATCTGCCCGATTTTTTCAAGTCTTTCCATAATTGTTACCCCTTCGCTGTATTTTGATTTTTTAACTCAATGGTTTTTTCTGACTACAGTATATCACGGCCAATGGGACTTGTATTTAGAAATCTTAACTTGTTTTTTGAGATATTTATACTATCTCATGTCTGTGCGGGCAAGCAGAAAACGAACGGCCGGCCCAGACCCTTGAAAGGGGACCGGGCGGAAAAAAAGACCGCCTTCGCGGTCTTTTTTTACTTCTTGTTCCCACGTATTATGGTTCCGATCAGAAACTTGGGCAATTTCATCATGCGCCCAATGCGCTTTGGCTCTTTGAGAAGTCGGTAAAACCACTCCAGATTCAGCTTGATGAAGATCTTCGGAGCGCGCTTCGCGTTGCCCGAATAGACGTCAAGACTGCCGCCAAGCGCCAGGCAGACCTTTACCGACGTGAGCTTTGCGCCGTTTTCCTTGATCCACTTTTCCTGTGCGGGAACGCCGAGGCAGACGAACAGCAGGTCGGGGGCGCATTCGTTGATCTTCTCGATCACGCGCTCGTTCTCCTCGCCCTCTTTCTTAAAATATCCGTCAGCCGTACCGCAAAATTCAAGTCCCGGGTACTGCTCTGCCTTCTTTTTTGCCGCTTCCTCCGCCACTCCCGGCTTGCCGCCCAGAAAGAATACACGGTATCCTCGCTCGGCGCACTCGCCCAGCGCCCGTTCGCCGATCTCAATGCCGGGAACACGTGCTTTCAAAGGTGTTTTCAGTATCTTTGCCGCCTTTATGACCCCGATGCCGTCGGGAACAACCATTGACGCTGAATTTATCACGTCGTAATATTCATTTTGCTCAATGCAGAGCTGAACTATCTCGGGGTTGGGCGTATAGACCGAGAAGACTTTGCCCTCCGTCTTCTCCGAGGCAAGTGCCTCGTTTACGCGGGCCGAAGCCTCCTCGGGAGTGACGTTGTCAAAGTACACCCCTCGGATATTTATTTTCTCATTTGTCATATAAAATCTCCTCTATCTTGTGAGCTTTTTCACCCATTTTCCGTAGTTTACCATGATAAACGCGGGGATACACTTAAAGAGCTGGTCGGAATTAAGGCAGAAAACCACCACCTCGGGTCTTGCGTCAAAGACAAACGCCGCCAGCATGGATACAGGCAGAACTATGCACCAGATGCTCACCAGGTCCTGGATCATGGTGTAAAGGGTCTGTCCTCCTCCCTTGATTATACCAACGTTGCAGGGCATCTGGTATGCCATTCCCACGGCAACGATGCTGAGTATCATGAGAAAATGGTCAGCCAGCTTGTATGTAGCGGGGTCAAAGCCGCGGTACAAGGCGAGGATAGGTATGCGGATAAGGAACAGCAAAACGCCGCCGCAGATTCCCACCAGGACAAATATCCGCTGGAGCTTATTGACGTAAGATCGCAGGCGCAAAATGTCTCCCTCGCCGATGGTCTTGGCGACGATAACGCCCGTAGCCGACGCCGCGCCCACGGCAAAGGATTTCACCATCATGTAAAGATTGGAGGCGGCGCTGTTTGCCGCGATAGCTATGTCGGACATATGACCGAGAATGGCGGTCTGTGCCGCGGTGCTGAAGCCCCAGAGGGTGCTGGTTATAAGGGAGGGCGCCAAAACTCTGAAATAGTCCTGCCGCAAAAGCTTATTCTGTGCAAAATAGTCGCGGGGACGCATAGAAACCAGCTTGTCCTTTTTGAAAACGTAGACGAGAAGCACGCAAAGCTCTGCCGCGCGGGCAATAAGAGTACCCACAGCCGCGCCCTGTGCGCCAAGCTCGGGAAATCCGAATTTTCCGTAGATGAGCACGTAGTTGATAGAGCAGTTGACGATCAGCGCCATGACCGAAAGCTGAAGCGCTATCTTCACCTTTGATGCGGCGCGCAGAGTTGAGAGAAGCATCATCGACACGGCGAACATCAAATATGTGTACTTGACGATCTCAAGATATTTTGCGCCCTCTTTTATGATTATATCCGACTCGGTGAAAACGCTCAGGATCAGCTCGGGAAATAGACTGACCGCCGCGAAAAGGAAGATCGCCACCGCCGCAGCCGACTGCATCGCCACCGCCGCTATGTCCTTGAACTCCTTCTTTTTTTTCTGACCCAAGTACTGTCCGCCAACGATGACGATCCCGTCACCCAGCGCTCCCAGCACCTGCTGAAAAATAAACTGTATCTGGTTCACCGCCGTAACGCCCGAAAGTGCCGCCTCGCTGTATGCACCCAGCATTATATTGTCCGCCAGGTTTACGCTGAGGGTTATGATGTTCTGCACCGCCAAAATAAAGAACATCTTCAGAAAATTGCCGTAAAATTTTTTGTTATCCGTCATTTCTCTTCTTCGCCTCGATTCATCTTGCACAGGCGGGCAATAACGCTTTTCATGTCGTCAAGGCTCTCCGCCTCGTTAATATCACGTCTTGCCTCCGCCGCGCCTTTGACATTTTTAATGTACCACGCCACGTGCTTTTTGGCTTCCCGGGCAGCGATAAAATCGCCCTTGTAAGTCCGCATCAGCTCAAGGTGCAACACTGCCACCCTCATGCGCTCTTCAAGATCGGGAGGAGTAAATTCTTCACCTCGCGCGGCGGCGGAGATCTCGGTGAAAAGCCACGGATTTCCCAAAGCTCCTCTGCCTATCATAATACCGTCACAGCCTGTCTCCTCGACCATTCTTTTTGCGTCCTGCACGCAACAGACGTCGCCGTTTCCGATAACGGGTATCTTCACGGCCTTCTTTACGTCCCCTATCACCGACCGGTCGGCTGACGGCGCGTACATCTGCTGTCTGGTGCGCCCGTGGACGAAAACCGCCGCCGCCCCGTTTGCCTCGGCAATTTTTGCGATCTCGGGAGCGTTTACGCTGTTTTCGTCCCAGCCCGCACGTATCTTCACGGTCACGGGAATTTTTACGGCACCGCTGACCGCTTTGACTATCTCGCCCACCAATTTGGGGTCTCGCATCAGCGCCGAGCCCTCGCCGTTGCTCACTATCTTGTGGACGGGACAGCCCATGTTGATATCGATGGAAACGGGCCGTCCGTCGCCTGCCCGTCCTCGGTACCCGCCCGACTCCAGCAGGGCGGCCGCCTGCGCCATAAAGGACGGCTCCGAGCCGAATATCTGCACGGACATAGGTTCTTCGTTTTTGTAAACGTCGGCCAGGGGCGCGGTGCGACTTTCCGCATTTTTCTTTGACATCTGCTCGTAGCAAAGTGCCTTTGCTGAAACCATTTCACTGACGGTCAGAGACGCGCCGTTTTCACGGCAGATTTCACGGAATGCGCGGTCGGTAGCTCCTGCCATGGGTGCAAGAACAAGTCCGTTTTCTATCCTCACTTCTCCCAGGGAGAAGCCGTTTATTTCAAATTTTTCACTCATTTTAGCTTATCCCTCTTGATCACTCACGCGTGACGGTTATTGTTTTTGTCTTGTCCCCGCTTTTCAGCACGAGCTTGTTTTCGCCCATTGAAAGAGGAATTTGAGCCTCAAAATCACCACTCTTGTCCCGACTTATCCCTTTACCGTTTACGGTGAAGGGCTGTGCGGGATCGGCGTGTCCTCGCAAAGTATAAACGTACGCCGCGGTTGTCACGTTTGCTCCACCCTCGACTGTTATCTGCGAGTAATCTGAAACGGCATCCGAATAAATGATCTCCTGCGAAAACGCGTCCCTCGTCTCCCGCAAAAGTCCGTGGGAATCAGCCTTTAACGCCGCGTAGCCGTAGAGCACGCTTCCCTTGTAGGTCAGCAGGTCTCGGGAGAGCCTTATCTGCTCGGTCAGCTCACCTTCGGGGGATTCCCAGGTGTCGTAATTGTAGACACCGTGGGCAACAAGCAGGTCAACTCCCGTGCCGTCAAGAACGGAGTTCCACCAATTTGCCAAGGTCTCGTAGCCTGCCGCGCTCGACGAGATCTGCCAATAAAGCTGGGGCGCAATGTAGTCCACGTAACCGCCCTTCACCCATGCGAGAGCATCGCAGTAAAGGGATTTGTACGCTTCAAAGCCCCTTGTGTCGCTTCCGCCGTTTGTTCCGTTATCGTTTTGCCAGATGCCAAAGGGCGAAATGCCGAAAAGACAGCTTGACCGCAGGCTTTTGACCGCGTTGTAGCAATCTCGCACAAGTGTGTTTATATTCTCACGGCGCCAGTCGTCCTTTTGCTGACCTGCGCCGTATTTTGCGTAAGATATACCGTCCTCAAACTCGGCTGTCTTGCCGTTTTCGGTGACGGGATAGGGGTAAAAATAGTCGTCAAATACCACGCCGTCAACGGCGTAATTCTTCACTATCTCCGCAACGCCCTGTGCTACATATTCACGGACCCGGGGATTTCCCGCATCAAAATAGAGCTTGCCGTCACTGTAGGGGATCAACCACGTGGGATTTTTGCGGGCAGGGTGATTTTCGCACAGCGCAGTCACGTCGGTCTTAGGGTTTGAAGCGCTTCCGTAGGTCACGCGCAGGGGATTTACCCAGGCGTGGACGTTTATTTTTTGCTTTTTTGCTTGATTTATAAGGTATTCAAGGCAGTCGAAATTGCCCTCGGGAGCCGTCCCCTGCTTGCCCGAAACGAACTCGGACGCGGGAAAAAGCTCGGAGCGGTAAAGTGCGTCGGCGCAGGGTCGCACTTGAAAGAAAATGGTATTCAGGTCGTTCTCGGCGCACGTTTTTACTATATCGTCAAGCTCGGCACGGAGCTTGTGGGCGTCAAGTCCCTTTTTCGAGGGAAAATTGATGTTCCCGACGGTGGCTATCCACACACCGCGAACCTCCGCGTCGGGATTGAGAAGACCGATGGCGTGAGGGGTCTCGCTGTCGGGCGCAAGAGGGGTCACGCCGTCTCTTTTTGCGGGGGTGCCTGAACAGGACGCAAGAAAAAGCATGAAAAAACACAAAATCAACGTCAAAAATCGCTTCATTTCCTCGCCTCCCCATAAAAATTCTTCCCTTAATTTTAACACACAAGATATAATTTGTCAATCATGAATAATCTTCCCTTCAAGTCGCAAATAATACTGAAAAGGCATAGAAAGGACGATAAAAATTATGAAAAAGGACAGAAAAATATTCACTTTACTTACTTTGACGGTGTTGTGCGCCCTGGTGCTCGGACTTTTTCCTGTCTCGGGCGAGGAAAAGGTGTACGACAGCGTTATCCGTCTGCACGTTCTGGCAAACTCGGACTCCGAGACCGACCAGGCGCTGAAATTAAAGGTCCGCGACCGCATAATAGAGGTGACGGAGGGGCTTTTTGCCCAAGCGAAGACGAGAGAGGATGCCCAAGAGCTGGCGCTCTCGGCCCTTTCCCTGATTCAAAGCGAAGCGCAAAGGACGGTTGAGGAAAACGGCTTTGCTTACCCCGTGACTGTTGAGCTTGGGCAGGAGGATTATCCCGCGCGAGACTACGAGGGCTTAAAATTTCCGGCGGGCGAGTACCTTTCCCTGCGGGTGATGATAGGGGACGCCGAGGGTCAAAATTGGTGGTGCGTGCTCTTTCCGCCGATCTGCCTGCGCGCCGCCTCGCGGAGCACAAAGGACACCGAAAACGCCTTTGTCCAGGCGGGTCTGACAGGTGAACAGTACCGAATAATCACCGAAAGCGACTCGGGTCGGTACAAGGTCAAATTCAAAATTCTTGAAATCATAAAGGACCTCTTCGGTTGAACCAGCCCCCTTTGAAAAGGTGGCTGGACCCACCAAACTAAAAAGCAAAAAACCAATGGCTGAACACCATCGTTTTTTTGAGGATGACCGCGGGCTTGCTTTGATATGGGAACCCCCGGCCTCTTTTGAAAAGGTGGCTGGACCCACCAGGCTAAAAAGCAAAAAAAAATGGCTGAACACCATTGTTTTTTTGAGGATGACCGCGAGCTTGCTCTGATATGGGAACCCCCAGCCACCTTTTTAAAGGGGCCGGGGGGTTTGGGGACGCCTTTTTAAAGGCGTCCCCAAATATTATTATCCTCTAAGCTTCTTTCCAAGCTCGCGCAAAATGTCAACCGAAGGTGCGGGGATCCGTCCCAGGTGGTCGGGACCTACGTTGAGCAGGTAGTTGATACCTTTGGCGTTGAGAGATTCCTTGATCTCAAAAAGCTTATCGGCATCCTTCCATTCTTGGTCAAAGGACTTGTAGCCCCAGGTCTTATTGAGAGTTGCGGGGCACTCGAAGAGAGTCATAGAGGTCTCCTCGCTCGTGTCGAACAGGATTCTGTTGTCGCCCGTGGAACGGTAGTCGCCCAGACCGTTTCCGATTCGTGAATTTACCAACGCATTAGGCTGGTATTTCTTTATCAGCTCGTAAAGCTCCCGGCTCTGGGCGGACGTGATCGCATGAGGCGTGTCGCACCAGATAAGGCAAAGCTCGCCGTATTTTGTAAGGATCTCGGTCATCTGCGTCTTGATCTTTGTTTCAAAGAGACGGCTGTAATCCTTTTCTTCCTTATTCGGCCAGTCCCACTCGTTGGACCAGGGCATATCGTCGTGATTGCGCCAGGGGGTGTTGTATCCGCCGCCGTCCTTTTCGTGCCAGTCAAGGTCCTGAGAATAGTAAAGACCAAGCTTCATACCATGCTTCTGACAAGCCTCGGCAAGCTCCGCGATAATATCGCGTCCGAAGGGAGAGCCTTTGACGCAGTTGTAGTCGTCGTATGCGCTGTCAAAGAGCGCAAAGCCCTCGTGGTGCTTGCTGGTCACCACCATGTACTGCATTCCCGCATCCTGCGCGACCTTTACCCATTCCTCGGCATTAAAATATATTGGATTGAAAACCTTTGCCAGCTGTTCGTACTCGGCCTTGGGTATTCTGAACTTTGACTGCGCCCACTCGCCGATGTAGTCCATTCTCTTACCCTTCCACTCTCCGCCAATGATGGAATAGAGACCGAAATGGACCATCATACCGAATTTCGCCTGCTTGAACCATTCTCTGTTTGTCATCTTCAAGATCCTCCCGAAAATATTTGTTTACGACTACATTATACATTCAAATCTCTTTGAAATCAATGTGTTTTCCCTTTGTAAATATGTATTTTCCCGCAAGGCAAGACAGGTGTCACGGCTGTGCCGTACGGAGAGAAAAAAACGAGACCCGAAAGGGTCTCGTTTTTTATCTGCCGTTCTGCTTCTTATACTCCGACGGGGACATTCCCATCTGCTTGGTAAACGCACGGTTGAAGGTCCGCAAAGTGCCAAAGCCTACCGCTTCGGATATCTCCGTCACCGTGTCGTCGCTTCTCCTCAGGCGTCGGCACGCCTCCGAGATGCGCAGAGAATTTATGTAGTCGTTAAAGCGCACCTTCAGCCTGTTTGAAAACAGGTGGGATATGTAATATTTGCTGATATGAAGCTCGTTTTCCAGTATCGACAGGGACAAGTCCTTTGAAAAATTCTTGGTACAGTAATTTACCACGCTCTTGAGCGCGTGGGAGTCACCCAGCTTCGAATCGGACAGGGGCAAAAGCGTCAGAAGCTCCCCAAAAAAGGACAGCATATAGCCCTTTAAGATCAGCTCTCGGTACTGCCCGTCCGTGTTGAGATTTGATCGACATATCTCGCCGATAAGATCGCCCAGGCGCTTGGTCTGTGCGCACTTTTTGAGCACCGCGCTTCTCGGCACGCAGGACCCGAAAATGCTCGAAAGCTCAGGCATTGTATCGGGATTGGCTATGACCAGATCGTACTGCTCGTCCGCCACCGAATCGTATCGGTGGATCTGGTTAGGGAAGGCAATGAAGATATCGCCCGCCTCCAGTTTGTATTCCACCGAGTCCACGAAAAAGGTGGTGTTGCCCTCGCGCATGATCCCGAACTCTATATGGTAATGCAGGTGGGGACGGCACTGCAGTCTGCCCTTGGACTTCTCGTTTCGGCTCATACAGTAATAGTCCTCGGTCTTGGTCTCATATCGGGTTATTTCACTGGAAAACTCTCTGTCGCGTATATCCATTCGAGTCTCCTTTCTGCCTGATCTGGCTTTTTAATATCCGTTTCTGCGGGGATCTTGGGGCGGTCTCGGGGCTTGCGGGCGACCGTAGGGATTGGAATTTTTCGGGCGCGGTCTGCTCTGAGGATTTGGCACGCCGTAGCCTCGTTGACCCTGATGTGGGGGCTGTGCGGGTCGCTCTTGCTTTGGCGCAGGACGGCTCTGCCCTCTCTGCTCTGTCGGGCGTTTTGTGCGCGCAATGGCAGAGCGACCGTAAACAAACAGGAAGAAAAGTCCTGCCAAAAGCACAACAATGAGAGGAATTATCCACCAAAGAGGGCTTACAGGCTTCTTTGTCACAAGCTCTATGCCGTAAATGCTCAGAGAATAGCCTGCGTCCGCGGGCTCGTCCCCTCTCACAGGCGCGTTGTTGTCCGCCTCGCACCAAAGAGACAGGCGAACCCGGTCCTTTTCGCCGATCTCATCGGCAAAATCCGATATGTCAAAACACACCGTCTGGCGGTTGCCCGACTGGACGGTCACGATACTCTCACAGCTCACCGCATTTTTGCCCTGTCCCTGAAGGAAAAGAGTCAGTCTGCCAGTGTTCGAGGTGGGCAGCGCGGCGTTAAGGTTCACCTTGATGACCTTTCCGCGCTCAAATTTTTCGCCCGGAATTTCGGGAGAGCGGACTCCCATAAGGTCGCCGGGTCCAAGGGGTGACAGAATCGCGAATATCGCGCCGCCGTCCTCGTCCCGAGGTTCAAGGGAAAGAGCGCTGTAAGCGGGATAGAAGCCCTCAACGCTGTTGCCGTCAAAGGCAAACAGAGCACTGCTTTGTCCTCTCTTCACCTTTATTTCGGAACTTGAGCCCTCCGAGGTGAAATGAATAACGGGAGACTTCTCCTCCGCGTATTTTTCGGCGCGCTTTCCGAGGGCTTCGGACAACTTTGAGATCGTCTCGGCTCCGTCTGCGCGGTCGATGGCGCAGAAAATATCGTATATTTTACGTTTTTCACCGCTCTGACCTTCGGAGATCACAGTCATAAGACCCGTTTCGCCGTTGCCCGTCTCGCCGTCACGCTCGCCGTTGTAAATAAAGGCGCTGACGGCATTATCTGCGCAGGCAAAATAAAGCTCCGCGTAGGACTGAGCCATTTTTTTCTCGTCCTCGGCGGGGATCGAGGCGATGACCGCCAGCTCGCGGCGCTCGTCCCCCCACGTCAGTCCCGCGCCGTTGAGAAACGTGTTCACGGCGGTCAGGTTGCCGCAATTTATCCTGCTCGGGGTCTTTCCGCCCTCGGACAGGTCGTTTTTAACGTCGCTGTCGCCGTCATGGAGCAGGGTAAGACAAACGGAAAAGGGAATATCCCCTCCGATCTTGATCTTTGCGGCGAAATTGGCGAGAAATTCTCTTGCGCCGAAGCGTTGTCGGCGCGCCACGGGCATCTGTGCGCTCTCGTTTTCCTTTGCATCGGAGCTTTCCTCGTCCGTTGCTTCATCGCCTGTATCGGGGGTTGTGTTGTCGGGGGTCGGGGTCGGATCTATCTCCCATTCGCTGTCAATCGGCACGAATATCTTGCCGTTTGCGTACCTTGAACGCAGAGCCGTGTAGGCTATGCGGAAAAGGGTACTGTAGCGCTCGGTGGTCTCGGCAAGCGTGCGCTCGCTGTCGGTGTTGGCGCTCTCAAGATCGTTTACGCTGTCGCCGATAATAAACGCTCCCGCAAAACCGTATTCGCCGTCCTCGCGGGTATAGCGGTCTGCAATATACTCAAAAAAGGACGCCAGCTTTTCAAAGCCGTCGGGGTCTGTGACCGCAAGTGCATAATGGCTGATTTCACCCTCGGGAGCTTTTCCGCCCTGGGTGTAAAGGGACGCCAGCTTGCCAACGCCCGCTTCAAGGCTGTACGGGTCGGTGTCAAGGGTAAACTGCAAAAGCACCTCAATACCTGCCTCGGACATAGTCTTTACCTTATGGTCAAGTTTTGCCAGCTCGGCGCGGTTTATGTAGTAGGAATTTCCGCAGAAAATGGTGGCAAGGGTCTCCTCGTCACCCTTTGCGCGGATGATTTTTTCAATAGGAACGCGGATCACCGTATGGTTTGTACCCGTTTTCACCGCTTGGGCAGCGGACGTCACGAAAAGCCCCTTGGGTGAAGCGTAGGTCGGGTATTTGAGATCCGAGGATGCCAGCGCATCGGGGTTTTCCACGTAGCGCACCTCGCCGATAGGGGTGTAGCCCTCGGCATAGTTATAGTAGGCAAGCACGAAGCCCGAGTAGAGCAGGGTACGCGCGCCGCTTTTCAGCGCCAGGGACTGCTCCATTGTGCCCTTGGTCTTGAGCTGCGCGGCGGGCACAGAGGTGGCAACGTCTCTGATCGACTGTCCTGCGGGGATCTCCATCAGGTACAGGGTCTCGTTCTTATATTTTTTGTAGGTGTCCGACGTCAGAGTTGCCGTCAGAGACAGCTTCCCCGTCTCGGAGTCATATTTCACCTTTGTGACGCCGTCGGCCTCTCCCGTCCTGTCACCGCAGGCGGTGAGGGCCAGGAGGGTTATTGCAAGAACGACAAGAGTGAAAAACAGTTTTTTCATTTTTTATCTCCTTCGGGGTGAATTTTGTAGGGGTGTTTCCCCTCCGTCACGATGTAATCGTGACACCTGCGACTCAAAGGCCCCTTTGTGTAAAGGGGGCTCCGACGAAGGCGGTGGGGGATTGTTTAGCGTGAAATTCTTACCTTTTTACAATCCCTCCGACGCGGTGCAACCGCGCCACCTCCCTTTACACAAGGGAGGCTTTTTAATGTCATTTGCGCCGAGCCATATCGGACTTTTGTCTGTTCTCTGATGTCCCTCTGCAGTTTAGGGTGTCCGGCACCCTTTTCAAAGGGGGCTGAGGGTTACATTCTTACCGCAAGGGCGTTCGTCATGGACGACTCGCGGGTGTGGCAGGTGAAAAGCAAGCACTGGGTGCCGTTCTTCGTATATTCGTCAAGCATTCCGAGAATATTTTTAGCTCTGGTATCGTCGATCTGGGATAGGACCTCGTCAAAGAGCAGGGCAGGCTTTTCGTTGCGGTAAAGCACGAAAACGAGAGCCAGTCTTATTGCAAGGTACACCGCGTCTCTCGTCCCGCTGCTCAGCGCCTCAACGGGTCTCGTCTCGCCGTCCGCCATTACGCTGACGGTAAAATCGGGAGAAATGGAAAGCTCTGTGTACTTGCCGTCGGTAAGACGTCCCAAGATCTCCCCTGCGTGGCGGCGAAGTCGGGGCGTTATACTGCGGCGCACCGAGTCGGACGCCTGCGCGATGCTCTCGGCAGCAAGGTTCAAGCTGTCAAGCATGAATCGGCGGGAGGACAGCAGTTTTTTCTGTTCCTCAAGCTGTACCGACAGCTTCTCGGGGTCCTCCGAGGTTGCCTTTAGGGTTATCATCTCCCGCTCGGACGCAAGTTTTTTCTGGGTGGCGGACTCAAGCCTCGCCTGCTGGAAATCTATATCGCGGCGGAGCATGGTGATGTTCACTCCCGCCAGCTTTTCCTCGATTTCGGGAGTCACCGCACGGCGGATCTCCTCCTCGTCGTAGGCGGAAAGCTCGGCGCGGCGCTCGGTGGCAAGGGCGCTGTATTTGTCAATATCCCGCCGTATTTCGCCCACGGTGTCGGCAAGTGTGCGATATTCCTGTGAAAGCTCAAGAGATCTCTCGGTCAGCTCGGTATCGTCGGATACCTCCTCGGGACAAAGGGAGCCGAAATGCCTTGCAAGTTGCTCCTCGGCGCTCTTTTCCGCTCCGATCGCCTCGCCTATTCCGTCCCGAAGACGGCAGACCAGGGTCTCAAAGCTTTCGCGCTCGGAAATACGGTGGCGCAGGGCGGCAAGTCGAATTACCAACTCCTCGCGGGTGTTTTCCCGACAACCGTAGCTCTGTGCAAGTCTGTCGCTTTCCTTTTCGAGCTTTTTCGACTTTACAAAGCGGGAAATTCCCCAAAATACACACAAGGCACAGCACAAAAATGCCGCCGCGGTGCAGATTATTTTAACTGTTTTGCTCAAAGAGATCAAGGTCGGCAGGAAGTTGACGGTCAGAGCGAAAACGCCTCCGATCAGAGCGGATATCAGCGCCAAAATCACAAGCAAAACGCCCGTTTTCCTTGCTTTTTCCGACTTTTTCAGTCCCACGGAGTAGCCTTCAAGCACCGCTCTCTCGCCGCCCTCTTCGGTCATACGGCGAGCCTGTCCGTCGCTCTCGTCATCGGGCATTTTCTGTCTTTTCAGCTCCTCAAAGCCCTCCTCGGCACGGATCCTGCTCTCCTTTGCCTGGGCGTATTTCGCCCGAAGCTCCAAAAGAGTCGATATCTCGCTCTCGGCGGGAAGTCTGCCGCCGAATCGACCGCTCTCAAGTGCTTCTTTTTCCTGTATTTTCAAGGCTTCAACGCGCTTTTCGGCGCTTCTGAGCGCTTCAAAGCGGATCAGGGTCTGGCGCGCCTCGTAAGCGCGGCTCAGCGCCTTTTCCTCCTCAAGGATCGCTCTCGATTCCGCAATTATTTTGTCCGCACTTTCAAGCGCCGCCTCGCGGATCTCAAAATGCTTCGACCGCTCGCCCGCATTCCTTATGCGGGTTTGGAGCGCCAGCACCTCATCCTCGATCTCGGAGATCTCTCCGCCGCGGCCGCTCTTGTGCATCAGCTTTTTACGGACGCTGTCCAGCTTTTGCGCAGCTTTTTTAACGCTTGTGTTCTCGTCCGCCGCCACCATGAGGTTTTCGATGGACGTGCCCAGCCCGCTTCCGTCAATTTGCGTGCATTTGAGCTGTTTTACGCAGGCGGTGCTTTCAAAAACGTTCAGGGGAAGTCCGAAAAACAGCTCCCCGGGATTTTCGCCCGCGTGGACCTGCTCGCCCGTTTCAACGTCAAATATCTTGGGGGTCTCGCTTCGTGAGGACGCCTTTGCGCTTCTCTCAATGCGGAAAACACCCTCCTCGGTCTGCACCGTCATTGATCCCGCCGCCACACCGCCGTTCCAGGAGAAGGCTCTCTCTTTTTCCGAGACCACCTCGCCCGCCGCTTTTTTGGGCAGTCCGTAAAGCATGAATTTGATAAAGGACAACAGGGTGCTCTTGCCCGATTCGTTGTCGCCCTCGATGATATTCAGCCCGTCGGCAAGAGTTATCTCGCGGTCGCATATCGAGCCGAATTCCTTTATATAAACGCTTTTAATTACCAATTTCAGTCCTCGCCTTCCTCCTCGGAGATTCCGAGGATCGGGGTTATCTCTCTGTCCTCAAGCGCCGCCAGTCCCAGCCGCCACGCCATTGCCGCCACCGACCGCTCACGCTCGTCGCCGTTAAGCATTTTTTCCTTCAGCGTGCGGAAAAGCTCGCCCACCACCGTAACGTCGTTTTCGTAATCCTCGCTTCCAAGCAGGGGCAGAGTGCTGTCCTTTATTTCAAGGTATTCCGTGCCACCCGACAGCTGGGCGGTCAGACGGCGGGTATCGGGACGGTATTCTCCGGGAACGATTCCGCCAAGGATCACTCGCAAGGAAACATCAGCGCCGTATTTTTTCGTTACCTCGCGGACAATTTCCACGGTCTGCGCGTCGTTTTGCGCGCCCTCTACGTCAACCGTTACTATCTCGTATCTCGCGCCCTCAAAGGTCACTCTCTCTGCTCTCGCCTTGGCGCTGTCGCCGTAGTCCTCGACGGTCACGGAAAGAGCACCGCCGTGGCCGAGCTCGTCAAAGCCCTGACCAAGAAGAAATCCCGAATAGGCAATGCAGGTATCGCCCTCAATGATTTGGGGCGGACGGTGAATATGCGCCAGGGCGCAGTAGGTAAATCCCGCTCTTTCCATGTCGGGCACGGACAGAGGTGCGTAGGGTGAAAGCGGGGACGCCGTGTCGCCGTGGGCGCAGAGAATATTTATCCTTGAGCTGTCCTCGCAAACAAAGCCCGTCAAGGGGTTTTGGCGGTGGGAATTGCCCGTGAACGCGTACCCGTAGACCCGCACTCCAATGTCTTCAAAATCAAAATATGAAAGCCCTTCGCCCGTAAAAACGTGGACGTTTTCGGGCAGGTCGCCGCTGTAAAATCCGCCCGCAACGTAAGGGTCGTGGTTTCCCGGAGCTATCACCACGGGGCAGGGCAGACTGCCCAGCTCCGCTCTCAAAAGCTCGGCGCTGTCGCGGGTGAGGGAATCCCCCTCGAAAAGGTCGCCGGGAATAAGCACCAGACCATATCCGCCGGTCTTTATATATACAATTACGCGAGCAAAAAAATCTCTTGCTCTCGCTCTTTTTTTCTCGCGAAGTGCAATGTCGCCGCCACTGAAGGGGCTGTCAAGATGCACGTCGCCCATGTGAAATATTTTTATCATAAATTATCCTTTCGGAAAAGGTTGATCTTCTTTTTTTAGCGTTGGAAAGCACCGCACCGCTTTGAACAGGTGACACAGAGCTTTTCGGTCACTTTATGCGCTGCAATGCCGTCCCGCATGGTTTTGGCTCTTTGGGAAGACAAAATTTCCTCGGGGGGCTGCTCGAAAATGTTGCCCAGAGGAATATCGCCGTTTCGGTCGAGGCAGCAGGGAACTACCGTGCCGTCGCAAAGTACCGCATACTGGGTCAGCAGTGCGTGGCAGTCGGTTTCAAGGTCGCCTATGTCGTCGGGAATCTTATCTCCGTCGGGCCAGGTGAATTTTTCGCCCAGCTCCACGAAAACGTGGTCGCCGACTCGCACGCCCCGTCTGGTCTTCTCCCAATTTTCCTGTGGAAATCTCTTTTTTATCAGTTCAAAAATTTCGTCGTTGAGGCTGTCAAGACCGCCCTCGTTCCAAAGGCGCAGTACGGCAAATTTGCCCGCTTTCCCGATCTTCACGGCTCCGTCAAGGCAATTTTCAATATAATCCTCAAATCCGTCTGCCTCGTTTGCCTCAAATGAGTGCAAGGATATGCACAAAGTCTTAAGCCTTTTCGACCCCAGCAGGATCGGCATTTTTTCTGTCAGAAGCGTGCCGTTTGTGGTTATTTTCAGAGCGGTGTCCCCGCTCATCTTGTCAACAGCCTGCAGTATCTCGCCAAGCTCCGGGTGGAGTAGAGGCTCACCCATAACGTGAAGAAAGACGTTGTCGACCTGCCCGTCGATCTTCTCTGCCACTCTCTCAAAATCCCGCGCGCTCATAAAGTGCGGTGCGCGACGGTGACCGGGGCAGAAGGAACAGCGCAGATTGCAGACGTTGGTTATCTCAATATAGACGTTTTTCATCAGTAGGTGGGACTATCAAGACGCCACTCCCCGTCCTGCAAGACGAAGGTCAGTCGCGCCTTTGTTCTCTCCTCGCCGTCGATGGCGTCAAGGGTGACGTTGACTATCCTTGCATTGGAGGGCTTCGTTATCTCCATGGTCTCAAAATCGTACCTGCGGTCGCCCGTGACGTACACCTCGTACTCGGTATTGACCATCAGCTTGCCCGTGTAGCCCAGGAACTTGGGCTGGACCGCCGTCTCTCCGTTTTCGTCCATGAAGCCGTTAAAACAGGAGTCGAGCACCGATGAGATGTAGTCCTCGCTGTAGACCTTCAGCGTCGCCTCTCTTATCTCGTCCTCGGTGGTGTATTTGTTGTTTTCGGTGAGAAATTCGTAGTTATAAAAGCCATCGGGCACGTTGTAATAAATGCCGTTGTTTACGACCTCCTCGTCCTGTCGGTCGTAGGTCTCGAGGGCGTCGCCGAAAATGATGCCGTTTATCTCGTATGACGCCTCGATGAGAGCGACGTAATCCTCTTTTACCGTCTCAAGCGCGGGTGGCTCGGAGCTACATGAGCAGACCGACAGCAAAAGCGCCGCCAGAAGAAGCGCGCAGATCGGGATTTTTCTGATTTTCTTGAAACCTTTCACTTTTTTACCTCTGTATTTTCTAAAATTGCGGGTGCAAAATTCGTCTTTTCCTGCGCCCGCAATTTATGTTTTCTGATATTGTCGGCTTCACTGTCAAGCATTAAAATTTGCTCGTGGTCACCGTAATATCGGCCCCTTTGTGTAAAGGGGGCTGTCTGCGTAGCAGACTGGGGGATTGTTAGATCTATAAAGCATCTTATTACAATCCCTCCGTCACGGCTTCGCCGTGCCACCTCCCTTTACACAAGGGAGGCTATGGCTCAATATTTCTTTTCTGTTTTTTACTCCTGTGAGACTATTTTTCCGTCCTCAAAAAGTCCCGTGTAGAACTTGCCCGACGCCCACGTGAAGGTGCCCATTCCACAGAGCACGTCGTCTTTAAATTCGCCCTCGTAAACGTCGCCGTTTGCCCAGGCGTACTTGCCCTGACCGTTCTTCATATCGTTTTCGAACCCTCCCTCGTAGGTGTCACCCGAGGAGAGAACGAACAGTCCCTGTCCCGATTTCAGACCCTCCTTGAAATCGCCCTCGTAGTAGGAGATCTTGTCTTTGTATATCTGGCGGCCTCGTCCGTGGCGCAGGTCGTTCTCAAAACCGCCCGTGTAGGACGAGCCGTCCGCCCAGGTGTAGGTTCCGATACCCGACTTTTTGCCGTTTTCGTAGTCGCCCACGTACGTATCACCCGATTTGTATGTAAAGGTTCCGCTTCCGCTGAGCAGATCGGCGGAAAATTCGCCCTCGTAGGTGTCGCCGTTTGAATATACCATCTTGCCCGTGCCGTCACGGAGCAGGTCTTTTATCTGTCCCGTGTACACAGAGCCGTCTTTAAAGCGCACGGTTTGCTTTTTGGCATCGAGCGTTCCTCTGACCCCGTCGGGGTAGAACAAAAATCCCTTTTGGGGCACGCCACGCTCGGTCATGCCGAAAAATCTGACCTCCTCACCCGCTCCGTTTTCCTGAACTATCACACGGAAGCCCGACAGAAGCAGAGCACCGATGATAACGGCTGCACTGAGAAGCGCAAGTATGAAAATTACCAATAAAGTTTTGCCCGTTGTGGGGTTTTTCTTCGGTTTGCGTCTCTGGGAGCCGCTGTACGTTGTGTTCATTTCGAGCTTTTCCTTTCTTCAGATAGGGTTGGTTTGCGTGGGTCAGAGTCTTGCGTCGATGATTGACAAGAAGAAGGGTATCGCGCGGTCAAGCACCAGCCACAGAGCGGCGCATCCGACTGCAGTCAGAATGATCGTGGCGACAGTACCCATTTTCCCGCCGTAGATAGACTCCAAGGACAGGGCTTTTTTCTCGCTCAGGTAAAATCTGTCCTTTTGAGGATCCGCCTTGTAAGGTGGCGGGGTCATTTTCTTTTTGGTGGGTTTTTTACTCTTTTCAGCACCTTCGGGCATACTTTGAGCAAAATTCTTTTCGTTATATTCGTCCCCTTCTACACTTGAAACAAGGCGGGAAAGACCTCCGCCACCAAGTGCGCGCAAAACGCCCTTGTCCTCGGCCAAGCCAAGCTCTGTCAAGGTTTTTGCGCTTTCGGGGGTGTACGCGCCCGCCCTATTGACCGCGTCAACAAAGCGTTTTGCCGCACGTTTTTTCACCGCGAACACCACCACGAAGGCAAAAACGCCTATAAGCAGTGCGGTGATGAAAATTCGCAGGGAAGTCATGCGGGAAGCCGTTGAAAAATGCTCGTAGCTATCCGATGCGAAGAAAAAGTCACGTATCTTTTCATAGATCAGCTTGATCTTGCTTTCCTCTTCTTCAACTATTGTGAGCAGGTTTATATTCAGCATAATTTATTTTCCTTTTTGGGAGTCGGTGATATTCACCGCTATCAGTGTGAAAGTTTTGGTCAAGCTTTTTCAAAAGCTTGCGCGGTGGAGGTCGCGCAGACCTCCTCGCCGTCGCCCGCAGAACAAACGGAAACGAAATTCATCCCACAACATGAGTGCAAACGATTTCATTTTATTCGGTAGGGGTCGGCGCCGCGACGACCCGTTAGCCTCCCTCCGGGAGGGAGGTGGATTTTGCGTAGCAAAAGACGGAAGGAGCCTGCGTGGCGGTGGATTTGAACAGGACTTACGTCAACGTGTTTTCTCAATCTCATTTTCTTTACAAAAGAAAATGAGAAAGGTGAGGTTTTAGAAAACGATATTGTTTTTGAGGATTCATTTACGAGGGATTTCTTTGTCTCATTTCTCTTGTTTCTTCTTTCGCAAAAGAAGAAACAAGAGAAACCAGACGGAAAGAGAAAAAAGAAGAAAGGCTGCAGTCGGTCTGAACGCTTTCAGGAATCTTCGCAAGTGTGCGAAATTCCTTTCGCTAGCGACCGACTGCCATTAACCCCGTCCGCAAATCCGACCCTGCCGGATTTGCTGGTTTAGTGGAAATGGCGGGTGACAATCGTTCGTTTACACCCTACCCGGTTACTTTAATTCACTCACTTATAACAAATCCGTAAAATTCATTTAATCCCTTTGCTCTCGGGACGCCGACGGTCTCACTGCGGTTCGGTCACACCACGGCTCTGACTGCCACCGGCAGTCATTCACTACCGTGGTGCCGCTTCGCTACGTCGTCCCCTACAGGGTTTAACGTAACCGTTTGTTTTACCCATTTCACAGGGCAAAATGTCTGTCTTTAATCCCCTTTTTAAAAGTTTCGCGGGGGTTTGGGGGAGCCTTTCCAAAGGCTTCCCCAAGCGCGTCCCTCTTTCTTACTTTATCCCGCGGATAACGTCGGCGCCAACATATTTGCGAAGCGCTTCGGGAACGGTCACGGAGCCGTCGGCGTTCTGGTAGTTCTCCATGATAGCCGCAACGGTACGTCCCACAGCCACGCCCGAGCCGTTAAGAGTATGAACGAGCTTAGCCTTTTCGCCGGGTGCGGGACGGTACTTGATGTTCGCACGGCGCGCCTGGTAGTCCTCAAAATCCGAGCAGGAGCTGATCTCAACGTATCTGCCGTAGGAAGGCATATAAACCTCGATATCGTAGGTCTTAGCAGAAGAGAATCCAAGGTCACCCGTGGACAGGCAGACCACGCGGTAAGGAAGTCCAAGTCCCTGCAGAACTCTCTCTGCGTCGTTCGTCAGCTTTTCAAGCTCGTCGTAGGATGTCTCGGGAGTGGTGAACTTTACAAGCTCAACCTTGTTGAACTGGTGCTGGCGGATAAGACCTCTGGTGTCGCGTCCCGCAGAGCCTGCCTCAGCGCGGAAGCAAGCGGAGTACGCGCAATAGCTGATAGGCAGCTGAGAAGCCTCAAGGATCTCATCGCGGTGGATATTCGTTACGGGAACCTCTGCGGTGGGGATGAGGAAGCAGTCGTTGTTTGCAACTCTGAACGCGTCCTCCTCGAACTTAGGTAACTGACCCGTGCCCTTCATGGACGCTCTGTTTACCATGTAAGGAGGCAGGATCTCCGTGTAGCCGTTCTCGGTGTGAGTGTCAAGGAAGTAGGAAATGATCGCGCGCTCAAGTCTTGCGCCAAGACCGCGGTAGAAGTGGAAGCGGGGACCCGTTACCTTTGCCGCCGTCTCGGGGTCGAGGATTCCAAGCTCCTTGCCCAGATCCCAGTGAGCCTTTGGCTCAAAATCGAACGCGCGAGGCTCACCCCAACGGCGAAGCTCTACGTTGTCTGTGTCGTCCGCGCCTGTCTGAACGGTGGCGTTGGGCAGATTGGGAATGGAAAGGAGCGTGTTTGTCATGGTTTCGTCGATGACGGAAATTCTCTCGTTGTCCGCCTTTACCGTGTCGGAAAGCGCCTTCATCTCCGCGAAAATGGGAGTTACGTCCTTGCCCTCCTTCTTCAGCGCGGGAATGGTCTTGTTGATGCGGTTCTGCTCTGCCTTCTTCGCCTCGGTGTCCGCAATCAGCGCACGTCTCTCGGCGTCAAGGGCGATCAGCTCGTCGATCTTGTCGTCGTAGTTTGCATTTCTTGTTTTGAGTCTTTCCTTTGTGTATTCTACGTTCTCTTTGATAAATTTAATGTCAAGCATTTTTCTTGTCCTTCCTGTTAAATATTGCTATAAAATGTATTATTCTTGGTCAAATATTGCGTTTCCGCAGATCTTTCTCAGAAGCACTTCCAGGTCGTCGTTGTCGCTGTAAGAGATCTCGACGGTCTTTTTGCGACCCTCGTTCTGAATCTTCACACGGCGTCCCAGCTCTTCCATTGCACGCTTTTCAAGCTCACCCAGGTATATCTTCGCCTGCTTTTGCGCCGCCGTCTCGGCAACCGCTTCTTCCGCACCCGTCAGCTTGCGCTCGTACTCGGAGTTAAGGCGCTTTACCGCCGCCTCCACCTCGCGCACCGAAAGTCCTCTCATGTAGGTCTTGGTGGCAAGCGCGGTCACGTCCTCGGGATTTTTCAGGGAGTGGATAGCCCTTGCATGGCCCGTTGTGACCTTGCCGTCACGGAGCATTTCAAGAACGTCCTCGGGCAAGTCCAGCAGGCGCATCATGTTTGTGATGGTGGGTCGGGATTTTCCTACCTGCTCGGCTACCTGTTCCTGGGTCAGTCCGAACCGCTCGATAAGATCGCGGTAGCCCAGCGCCTCTTCAAGAGGGTTCAGATCCTGTCTTTGTACGTTTTCAATAAGAGCCACCTGCGCCGCCTTCTGGTCGTCGCCGTCAAGGATTATTACGGGAATTTCGGTCAGACCCGCCATTTTCGAGGCTCTCCAACGGCGTTCTCCCGCGATTATCTCGTAGGATCCTGCGCTAAGGGGGTTTTCTCTTACGATGATCGGCTGCAGCACCCCATGCTGCCCGATAGAGGCTGAAAGCCCGCGGAGGCTTTCTTCCTCAAAGGTCTTTCGGGGTTGATTTTTTCTCGGCTCGATCTCCGCGAGGCGAAGGGTAGTTACAGACCCTTTTTTCGTCTCAAGAATGTTATCGTCAAGCGTCGAGAAGAAATCTCTTCCCAGACCTGTGTTTTTTCTTGCCATTTTATTTATGTCCTTTCCGCCGCTCTGTATTCGGTTTTGAGGGGATTTTGACCCCAAATTCCGCTTTTGAGCAGGCGATTTTCTTCCTTTGCTCTTAAATGCGAGTTGCAAGCTCCTTTGCAACCTCGAGATATTCAAGTGTACCCTTGGAGTTTTTGTCATGATAATACACCGGTGTTCCAAAGCCGGGGGCCTCGGAAAGCCTTACGTTTCTTGATATTGCGGTCTTAAACAGCTTTTCGCTGTAGTGCTTTTTCAGCTCGGAAATGACCTGCATTGAAAGCAGCAGACGACCGTTGTACATGGTCACAAGGATTCCCGTTACGGTCAGGGACGGGTTGTACTTCTGCTTTATCTTGCCGATGGTGATGACAAGCTGGGAAAGTCCTTCGAGAGCGTAAAATTCGCACTGCATGGGGATAACCACGCCATCCGACGCCACAAGCGCGTTGAGTGTGAGCATTCCGAGAGACGGTGGACAGTCGACGATAAGATAATCGTAGTCGTCGCGGATAGGCTCCAGCGCACGCTTCATCTGTTCTTCCCCGTGCTCCACCTGGAAAAGATCAAGCTCGCTGCCTGCAAGCCCTATGTTCGTGGGGATAATATCGAGATTTTTGAACTTTGTGGTGACTATGGCGTCCTTTGCGGGAACGCCGTCAAGAAGCACCTCGGAAGTAGTATATTTCAGGCTCTTTTTGGCAACACCCACGCCACTTGTGGCGTTTCCCTGGGGGTCCATGTCAACGATAAGCACCTTTTTTCCCAGGATTCCCAGGGATGCGGCTACGTTTACCGCCGAAGTGGTCTTGCCTACACCGCCTTTTTGATTTGCAAAGGTAATTATTTTTCCCATTTGTAACTCCGTTTTTGTCTTTTAAAACCCCTTTTCGGGGCAATTTTTATCCTATATTATATAATATCACAACTCACGGATTTTTTCAACTGTTTTTGGCTATTTTTTGATATATTTTCGCTCTTTTTTTCAGAATGTTTCACGTGAAACATAGGAAAAAAGAAAAAGCCAATGTTTCACGTGAAACATTGGCTTTGAAGACAAAATTAAAGTGGTTTTTTTGATATCTGACTGTAATGACGCGGGTATTTTTCGGGGGTCGGGGACTTTTTTTCCACCGTTATGATGGTTCTGTTTTCCTCGTTGTCAAGTCGGCGCAGGGGAAGTATATCTACGGATAAAAGCCGACCTCCCAGGATTTTTATAGCATTTTCGGAGCTTTCAAGCTCCTCTGGAGCGGATCTTGCCTTCATTGCAACGAATTTTCCTCCTATTTTCACATAAGGCAAGCAAAGCTCGGTGAGAATAGGCAGAGCTGCGACCGCGCGAGCGGTTGCAATGTCAAAGGATTCGCGCATGGAACTTACTTTTTTCGCGCCGTCCTCGGCGCGCATGGCCTCTGCTCGAAGATTTTTAAGTCCGAGAGCCAACGCGGTCTCGTTTACATAACGGATTCTTTTTGCCGTGCTGTCGATCCCCAGAATTTCAAGGTCGGGTCGCGCGATGGCAAGAGGAAAACATGGAAATCCCGCGCCGCATCCGATGTCGACCACCCTTGCACCCTTTGGCAGGTAGCTGTCGATCTGCTTTGCTATGAGCAGGCAGTCGGCGTAATGCTTTAAAATTACCGCTTCGGGGTCGGTTATGGCGGTAAGATTCATCTCCTCGTTCACACGAAGCATGATTTCGGTCAGAGAGAAGAATTTTTCAAAAATTTCGGGATTTGCAAACTCTAAAAGCCCGTTTTCCGAGAAAATCTCCTCTGCAACCGAGAAAAATTTAGATTTTTCTATCATATAATTATATACCGTTATTTTCTTCAATGTTTTGATTTAAATAAAATTTGTTTTTGCAGTCAATTGTGCGATTGGTACAATTTTATTTAACGTTTTTTTGAGAGTGTTTTTCGCTTTTCAGCGGATACCCAAATAGATGAGAAGCACCGAAATGTCGGCGGGGCTGACTCCGCTGATTCTGGACGCCTGTCCTACCGTCATAGGTCGAATTGAGTCGAGCTTCTGTGCCGCCTCGATGCGAAGCCCCTTTACATATTTATAGTCAATGTCCGCAGGTAATACCTTTCCCTCAAGGGATGCATGGCGATTGACCTGTGCGATCTGGCGCTTGATGTAGCCCTCATATTTGACGGCGACCTCAACGCTCGTTTTTTCCGCGCGGGTCAGCTCGGGACGGTTCGGATCGAGTATCTCAAGAGATTCGTATGTGACCGACGGGCGGCGGAGAAGCTCCGCCAACGAGATTCCGCGGTTTATGGACGGCTCGCCTATTTCTTCAAGGAACGGCGTAGCCTTAAGCGGGGAAACAAAGGTCTCTTCAAGTCGCTTTACTTCATTTTCTATATGCTCTTTTTTTGCAAGGAACGCCGCGAATTTTTCATCCGAAACAAGTCCAACTTCATGTCCTTTTGTGGTTAATCGCATATCAGCGTTATCTTGGCGCAAGAGCAGTCGGTACTCGCTTCGGGAGGTCATCATGCGGTAAGGCTCGTTTGTGCCTTTGGTAACAAGATCGTCGATAAGCGTGCCAATGTAAGACCCACTGCGCTCAAGTATCATTGGAGGCTGTTCGCGAAGTTTCAGTGACGCGTTGATACCTGCAACGAGACCCTGAGCCGCCGCTTCTTCGTAGCCCGAGGTGCCGTTGAACTGTCCTGCACCGTAAAGTCCGCTGACTCCTTTAAATTCAAGGGTTGGAAGGAGCTGAAGAGGATCACAGCAGTCGTATTCGATAGCGTAAGCGTAGCGCATTATCTGGGCTTTTTCAAAGCCGGGAAGCGAGCGGAGCATTTGGTGTTGGACGTGTGCAGGCAAGGACGTTGAAAAGCCCTGTATATACATTTCCTCGGTGTCCTGTCCCACAGGCTCGACGAAAAGCTGGTGTCTTTCCTTGTCCGCAAAGCGGGTGATTTTGTCCTCAATAGACGGGCAATACCGCGGTCCTGTACCATGAATAAGTCCCGAATACATTGCACTTTGTGAGATGTTTTCTCTTATAATATTATGGGTATTTTCGTTGGTATAAACGATATGGCAGGGGATCTGCTCAAGACGGTCGAAGGCGTCCCCGGGGGTGTCCGAGGAGAAAGGTGTTGCCCTTTCCTCACCCGTCTGTATCTCAAGTTTTGTGAGGTCGATAGTGGATTTTTTTACCCTTGCGGGGGTGCCCGTTTTAAAGCGCATGAGCTTGATTCCCATCTCGCGAAGTGAATCTGAGAGACCGATCGCAGCCAGCATCGAGTCGGGTCCCGAGGTGTGGCTGGTGTTTCCAACGAAAATAGCGCCGTCAAGGTAAGTGCCCGAGCAGATGATGACAGCCTGAGCCTCCCAGACCTCGCCAAGACTTGTGGTGACTGACTTTACACGCTTTTTTCCATCTTTTTCTTCGGTCTGAACCGAAACGATCTCCGCCTGGACGAGGCGCAGATTTTCCTGTTTCTCCAGGGTCTTTTTCATAACCGCGCGGTATTTATATCTGTCCGCTTGGATCCTTTTTGAGTGGACCGCCGCGCCCTTACC